>NZ_VOYF01000005.1:0-213664 GCF_013420775.1 Acinetobacter sp. YH01010
TGAAAACCTTCAAAATTCTTGCTGAGCGATATCGCAATCGAGGCAAAAGACTAGCATTAAGATTCAATCTAATTGCTGGAATTTATAACTTGGAGCTGAGTGAAAAATGACTTATGAAAGAAATCTATTATTAACACAGCAATGCGTTCCATATCATGCAATAAATCCCTTGCCCCTTTAATTACTCCCAAAGCGATAAAAATATTATTTTCTAATTTTTCTTTTTTTAATAAAGCATAAAGATTAATTTTCCTCTTAAGTTCCCGTGTGGATATATCTTTACTAATACTAAGTAGCACGACTAAAGCAATATCTACGGACTCTTCTCCCACCAATTTTAATAATTTTGAAATTACTTCTAAATTAGATTTATTTTTATCCAGAATATTTACTTGATTTCTCAAGGGAATCTCAAAGTCGATAAATTTTTCTAAATATATTTTCGAACTCTCATTGTCATATCCATAAATATGCTGAATACCATTTATAAGTTGGTTTTTATTCATTACCAATACAAAAACTATTTTTCTAATATCAAAAAAGTGTTTGATCCTCTCAATTAAACGTATTGCAAAATCAGGGCGGCATCGATCCAATTCATCAATAATAAAGACTAAAGGCTTATCTAAATTTTCTGCTAACTGTGCCAATGTTGCTTTAAAAGCAATTATGGAGTTTTTCTCTTCTTCATAACTATCAATCTTAGCTTGAATTGCCTCAGTAACTTTTTCTCCAATATTTTCTGTTACTTTATCAATTGCATCATCAAGTTTATCTGTAATTTTCTCGCTATCAATTTTAATCAGTGGAATTAGCCCACCAGTTAAAGCACAGCTAATCATTGAAGCAATGAGTGTTGGAGCTAAGGTTAAAAGTCCTTGTTGCATAACTGCTGCTGCTTTCTTAAATTTATGCACTAAGGGCTTATTTTCGGCTGTTTTATCTAACTTTGAAGCAATTTCAGATGCAATAACCAAAAAAGGATCTTCCAAATAATCATTTGCAAACGCATCCAAATAAATCACGTTATGCTGAGTATCATCTAAATGTTTCGCCCAGTTACGAACAAACCACGTTTTACCCTCACCCCATCGTGCATCCAAAGCAAGAACAGCACCGCAGTTTAAGCGATCAACATAACTTGTAAGCTGCTCTCCTAAACGACGGCGATGCCAAAGATCACCTTCCCATGCAGTTTCAATATTCTCAAAATTATCTTTAGGCCAGTTTAATTGGTTATCCATCATTTCTATTTATATTCATCAAGTTAACTATGTATTGAGTATAGCAGTAGCGCTATAAATTAACATTTAACCCATGAGCATCTCGTAACTTGTCATAGCCTTTTCCTCAAATTCAGACTATAAAGAACTCATAAAATAAAAAGACCCACTTTTCAGGATGAATGATGACGAGAACCACTCAATTCTCAGGCATATTTATACTTGCCCTGCTGGCAGCAGTCGTCGCAACTTTTTGCGATGCGATTCATGTCTATACAAAAACACTTAGTTATCCCAACCCATTATTTTTCCATCAGGCTTGGTGGGTATTCCCCGGCTTTTTTATTGCCTTTGCTTTCATGGCATTTAGCTATATTCAACTTACACAACTACTTAAACACTATGTGATGACTCAGCTCAGTTGTCATCATGACGGCACTGCGCCCCTCGTCGAGAGCCTAATACTATTTGCCATCGTCTACATACTCAGCGGATTTGGTAATTTTCATCCCGAAGCACTTTGTTGGATTTTTTACCTGAGCTTTTTTATTCGCTGGCTATTTAGCTATGAGCGTACATGGCTACTGATATTGGCCATCATGCTTGCCATTGGTGGCATGTTCTTTGAAGGACTATTGGCTGAGTTTACTTTAGTTAAATATCGCCATGAAGATATTTACAATGTGCCGTATTGGCTCGGTGGCGTATATATGCATGGCGCATTTGCCTTACGTGCAGGTATGCGTCGTTTTGTCTATCGATGATATTTAAGATCTGATGTTACGCCTTTAAAATAATGACGTATTTTTTTAAAAAATGATTTTTAAGCCTATTCGACGGAGTCTTACATCTAGGGTTTAAATAAAGGGATTAGCCTTCAGCTGGAGGTACTCTTACGAAACGTTGTTTCTCATTCGGCAAAATGAGAAGCGTGCTTCGCAAGGAAACCATATTGCGGTGCAATGCACCTCACCGACAAAACTCGTTCACTAGCGTCAAATTATTCAAAGTATCGCAAAAAATATTTTTGAATAGATATAGTCTTGTCTCAAACACTTGCGGATGACCTTACCGCGTATCGTTCTTTTATTTGAATCAAATAGCGCTTCTGATATTACTGCTTAACATCAGTTATGATGATAAAACTTTCGATTTTAAAACGTCGAAACAAAAAAAGACCACTCAATCGGAGTGGTCTTTTTTTGAATATGGTGGCTATGACGAGACTTGAACTTGTGACCCCCGCATTATGAGTGCGGTGCTCTAACCAACTGAGCTACATAGCCTTAAACTGTGCGCGCATTATGGAGGGATATTTAAATATCGTCAAGCCCATAATGCGCGTATTTGATCAAAATTTGTTGAAGTGAACCGATAAGCCGGGTTCTGTCGAGGACGATCATTCCTCTAGGCGTACAATCACTCATACGCTCAAGCGACCTACCCGGATCCAGCATGGGCCATGCCTAAAGGATCCCTATTTGGTCTTGCTTCCGGTGGGGTTTACCATGCCGTGAACTGTTACCAGACACGCGGTGCGCTCTTACCGCACCCTTTCACCCTTACCTCCGATTTCGATTACTCGAAACCATAATGAAGGCGGTCTACTCTCTGCTGCACTTTCCGTCGGCTCACACCGCCCAGGCGTTACCTGGCACCTTGCCCTATGAAGCCCGGACTTTCCTCCCCTGCTTTAGTCACGGAGACCTATACACAGCAGCGATCGTCTGGTTCACTTCGGGGCGCATTCTAACAAATCTGACAACTAATTGCTTGATGTTTTTTGAGCAGTTAGTTTTTCGTACTTTTGTTGAAGCTGTTCCTGAGTTTCAGGATGTGCCGGATCCAATGGAATACAATCCACTGGACAGAACAACTGACACTGCGGTTTATCGTGATGCCCAACGCATTCCGTACACAAATCAGGGTTAATCTCATAAATGAGCTCCCCCATGAAAATCGCCTCATTGGGGCATACAGGTTCACAGACATCGCAGTTGATGCATTCATCAGTGATATATAAAGACACTCTACCAACCTTGCTGTTGTTTACGCTTAAAGGCTTCCACAACAGCTTGTGGTACAAACTGAGTGACATCACCATTTAAACGTGCAATTTCACGCACGAGCGTAGATGAAATAAACGAATATTGCTCTGATGGGGTTAAGAACACGGCTTCAAATTTACTATCCAAACGGCGATTCATATTTGCCAATTGAAATTCATATTCAAAATCTGAAACTGCACGTAAACCACGTAACACGGCTGTTGCTTTTTGCTCGTTAAAGAAGTTGACCAACAGCCCATCAAAACCTACAAACTCAACATTTGACAAATGACTTAAAGACTCTTGCGCTAGTGCAACACGTTCTTCCAGACTAAACACAGGGTTTTTGTGATGTCCAATTGCAATTGCCACGACAACTTCGTCAAACATGCGTGATGCACGTGTCACTAAGTCGATATGACCATTAGTAATTGGATCGAATGTGCCCGGATAAATTACACGAGTTTTAGACATCCAGTTGTACTCTGTTATTTTGTAGACGGGTATTTTAACAAAATCTTGATTTATAGGTGAAGTCAGCTTGTAAATTTAAAAACTTCATCTTATTCAAAGTTCGGGTACAATAGTGCTAAGTTTGGAAGTTTTTGATTATGACGAAAGCAGTAGTTAAAAAAAATAGTAGCAGTACGATTGCCCTAAATAAGCGTGCGCGTCACGATTATTTCATTGAAGAAAAATTTGAAGCGGGTCTTTCATTACAAGGCTGGGAAGTCAAATCAATGCGTGCGGGTCGTATGACTATCGTAGAGAGCTATATTACGTTTAAAAATGGTGAAGCATTTTTATTCGGCGCTCAAGTGCAACCTTTACTGAGTGCTTCGACACATGTGGTGCCTGAAGCAACACGTACTCGTAAATTATTGCTGAACCGCCGTGAAATTGAAAAACTACAAGGTGCGATTGACCAAAAAGGTTATTCATGTGTGCCTTTGGCATGTTACTGGAAAGGTCCTCATGCCAAACTTGAAATCGCCCTAGTAAAAGGTAAACAGCTTCACGACAAGCGTGCAACGGAAAAAGACCGTGATTGGCAGCGCGATAAAGCCCGTATTTTTCATAAATAAGTTTTATAAAAAAACCTCCATTTTGGAGGTTTTTTTATGGTTAAGCGTCCTCACTTATCCATCTTCCACGAAGGGTACCTATTTTTGCGGAAGGGTGGATTATGCTTTTATCAGGATTTACAAGCCGTACCGAGCCTTGAGGTAAACCATAATAAAGTTCAATACTTCTTTGAATTTTTCTTACTCTTGCGTCACTTCTTGCTGCTCGTTGTCGCATAGCACCATGACGGTCAATGGTTTTTTTCTTAGCAATATTTATTTCTGCTGTAAGGTGATCAAAGACAACTGCCTCTTTATCAACTTCTACATCAACAGCATTCAATACCTCTTGCTCACCAATTTCTAATAAGGCTTCGAAAGTTTCAAGTTCACCATTTTCTTCCCAGTTACCCGTAAAGTATTCCCAAGAGTCATCTTCAAATGCACCTGTCAATTTATAAGCAAACTCTTCCTCTAAACCATCCTGATAACGATATTGAATTAAACCCGAAGCGACCTGTTCCTCTAATGAAAGGTGCAACTCAATTTTTCCTGAAAAGTAACGCCCATATTCAGTCGATTTACCTTCAAATAATAAAAATATTCTGTCATCTTTACTTGTTAATTTTACTGAACTAGATGGATAATTTTCCCAAAAAATTTCATTCATAATCTACACAACACCAATTGCTTCATTGTTAAATTTATTTTTCGCAGATGTTACAATTGCGTCGAAATACGGATGTGCTTGCTGTAATTTTTTTAATGCGATTTCAAAAGGTTCTAAAGCATCTTCAATTGTTTCATTTTTATAATTTTCAATTAGTTTTTCTGGATCAATTCCATCAATAATTAAGTACCAACTTCCTTGCTTTGCATTATATTTAAAGCCAAATTCTTCAATTTGCTGATACATTTGATTACTTTCACTCGCAAAATCCTTCCAATCTTTTACCGTACATTTTATAAAATTTTCTCTCCAAGGATAAAAATTGAAAACCAACTTCTCTTTATCATTTTTTAGTAAAGCCGTTAAAAACCATTCCGTCGAATCTCCACCAGTTTCATCACTTTCATAGCCTAAAAAGTATCTCGCATAAAACTGCTGGTGTTTAAAGGTATCACCATTTGTTACTCGCCATTTTTCAGGTGCAAATTGGCTATAACAGTTATCATAAAAATTAAATACTCCCTCCCATTTATCTTCAAAATCGTCGATAAAATTATGTATTTTACTGTCTAAAGCTGCACATATTTTTTCAGAAATTTCACCTTCTAATAGTTTTTTTGCATCCTCCAAATATTCAATATTCTTGATGATAAGTTCCACTGCTTGCATATTGTTCATTTGATTCTCCTAATTTCAATTTTTTAAAACATTTTTGTATGATCAGCAAACTGGCTTAATAGCCATAGGCTTCGATTATTTAAGTTCTGACTATTGGCATATTTTTTAAATGCTTTAGCCATTCTTCCCCATGAAAGCCCACGTAACCCCTCAGCATTATCTAAATAATCTGTTGGTAGCTTTCCATCTTTTGTTAAATAAACGATTAACCAAGGTCTTCCTGCAGCTTTTTTCTTTGCAATTCCTCTATAACGCTCTAATTGCTGAAAACTCTCATTTGCATGAATTTTTATTTCAATAAATAATAGAAACTCTAGAGCATCAATTTCTATATCCACTCTACTTTCTAAATTACCTAACGGACAACATTCTTCGATAGTAGAATAAAATTCTGATTGAAAATCACAAAAAGGAGCTTCTAACAGTTTCAAAAATTGTAATAGTATCTTATTACCTTGACCATGATCACCACTACAATCTAGAAACCATTTCAAAACCTTTGAATTACGAACTTCATCACTGCCTAAACCTGAATTTTTCCAGACATTTAGTAATAAGCCTGCTTCTCTAGCTTCTAGAACAAGAAATAAGGCTTTCTTATAGGCATCAAAAAACCTGCTTAAATTCAAATGATCAACACTGATGACTTTTTCAGGTGTTGGTATATCAAGACTTATCTTTTGCCAAGCTTTAAAAAAAGCTTCTAACTGTTTCGAACAATTCTGTTCTTTAGCAGAAACTATTTCAGTTTCCATTAAACATACACTATGTGTTAAAAAATTCTCAGAGGAATTTTTCGCTATATCCTGAAATTCCAATTATACCCCCAACATTCTAAATCGTTTTTAAATTAATAATTTTGCCTTCTTTTCAATTAAATCAAATATATCTAAAGCCTGATATATTTTTTTAAAGGCATCTTTAACAGGATCCAGTGAACCTATAAATTCTTTATTCTCAAAATCCGTAGCGACTTGAACTGGATCAAGAGTTTCAATAATTAAATACCAATAACCTTCACTTTCATTTAATTTAAAACCAAATGTTGTGAGCTCACCGTATTGCTGAATAAGTTCATTCCTCTTTTTTTTCCAACTCCTTGCTTTTGAAATGCATGTTTGTTGATCATTCTTGTATATCATGTTTTTATTCAAATGAAATTGAATACAAACAAAACCATTTGTATGATTAAAAAAATTTACCGTTGGTAAACGATTTCCGTTATTTGCAAAATAATCATCCAAATAAACTTCTTTTTTATCATGATTCTGAATCGTTAACTTAAAAAATGCATAGCACTCATCTATATTTAAATGTTGGTGATTTGTTTGAATATTACTCCCCAAAATCGGAGAAAACCAAATTTCTTTATACTCAAAGTTTGCGCAGACATCCCATCTAACCGTATGCCAGCGCACATCAGGGTATCGTTTATTTTGATCATTACGGATCAACTGTTCTATTGCTAAATATAAATTTTCACTAAGCACTTCTTCTATCAAATAACATGAGTTTACTAATTCAGATAAATGAAGAAGTTGGTTAATCATAGATATTTTTGAAGACATTACTCATAATCTCCAAAATTTAATTGGTTAAAAACTTCATGCTTTTCAGCTGCTCTCATTATCCGATCCGCAACTTCCTCCTTTAATTCATCGGGTCCTATAATTTGTATATACTCAGCATTTTGAATTAACCAATCCATACGGCTCATTGTAAAAATACAACTTGTATTTAATTCATAATAACCTTCATCTATTTTTACTATAGATTGACAATCACCCAAAGGATTACGCGTCAGCTCATCCAATAATATTTCTTGAAACACAAAAAAAATGTCAATTTCTTCACGGTTAAAATAGGCATCTTCAAACTCGCGTTTTTCAATTAAATCATCTAAATCATATGCATCTATATCAATTGCTATTTTCTCAGGAACTATTTCTAAAAATTCAAAATTTAAAATATTAAATGTTCTTAATACGCTTTTTTTAGAATCTATTTTACTTGCCATCAAGTATGGTTTTTGCCCATATTGAACAATTCCTTGAGGCTTTAACATATAGCTTCCAATTTGCTGCGTACCTTCTTTTCGGTATTTTGCTTTAAGCCAAACATCACCCTGTAATAATGCTTTATAAATCAACTGTTGCATTTCAACATAATGTTGCGCCTTCTCTGTCTCCCCGTATCCATCAGGAATAAATCGCACACGTCTATTCCAATCATCCAATTTTGTATTCTGCTGAAGTTGCAATTCAGCAGATTGAAAAAAACCCTCAACTTTTTCATAAATTTCATCAGGTAGACTATGATGTAAATATTCATTTGCCATAACCAAAATAAGTGCTAACTCTTTAGACATTGGTTCTATGCACGCATCTCGGCTGAGCTGATAAGTTGCAGGTTGATTTCCTTTGCCAGCTTTTACAATCAACTCTCCAGAAATTAAAAATTCTGGTAATAAATCAAGATCTCTACGTATTGCTTTAATGATAGATGCCTCATCGATGCAATCTGAATAATTCTTCCGAACCTTATTTTTTAAGGACACAATTGAAATAAATTCTTGAGGATATCGAGGTAAAACCTTATATAAGGTTAATAATCTTTTTAATAATTTTGATTGTGCTTTTTTCATTTTGATCTTTCATACATTTGACGTTATGAAAAAGCATATCAACTTTGTAGGACAAATGATGTCCCACAAAATAAATTTAGCAAAAATTCAACCCACACAAACAGTTGGCACGGACTTCCTGATTGTCTAGTAGCTGATTTTTTTAGGGTGAAGAGTAAGTCAAATTTAAAATAAAAAAACCTTAATTTTTTAATACATTGCGATCAAAAAAATCAATCAATACACTTATAAATTAATGACTGATGTTACGCATATAAAAGTAATTACGCATTTTTAAAATGCTTTTTAAGTCTATTCGACGGAGTCTTACATCTAGGGTTTAAATAAAGGGATTAGCCTTCGGCTGGAGATACTCTTACGAAACGATGTTTCTCATTCGGCAAAATGAGAAGCGAAGCTTCGCAAGAAAACCATCTTGCGGAGCAATGCTCCTCACCGCAAAACTCGTTCACTAGCGTCTACTTATTCAAAGTATCGCAAAAACATTTTTAAATAGATGTAGTCCTGTCTCAAACACTTGCGGATGACGTTGCCGCGTATCGCTTTATTTGAATCAAATGACGCTTCTGATGTTACTGCGTAACATTAGTTAATGAATTTTATTGAGCAACAATCCAATATATTCACCAAACCAAATAGCGGTTTCTAAATCACCCGCAGGTGGCGTGACTTCAACAGGCGCATTATCCGATTGTGTCATTAAACCTAAAAAGCTCGACATCCGATTTAAATCTGTTGTGCTTCGTCCAGTTGGCATCAATGGAAGACCGCTCCACAACATGCCGTGCTGCATGGCGAATAAATTGATTTGCTGCAATACTGCCAATTTATCTCCACTTAAGCCGCCACCATTGGTAAAACCAGCGGCTAACTTGCCTTGCCATGTCCGTGCCAACCAGCGTTTAGATGATTGCTCCATGAATAATTTCATTGCCGCACTCATACTGCCCATATAGGTTGGGCATCCAAAAACGATGGCATCTGCACTGTCCAATTCATCCCAATCCACATGCTCTACATTCATGAGATGGACTTTTACACCGGCTTTTTCTGCACCTTGTACAATGAAATTCGCCACTTTGGCAGTGTGCCCATAGGGACTGTGGTAAACAACAGCAAGAGATTTAGCAGTCAAAGACATAACATTTAAAAGTCGATAGATTCAGTCAAGTTTAGCATTTTCAAAGCATAAAGACGAATGTTGCCATACGTCCTGTTTTCGCTTCGCGGCGATAAGAAAAATATTCTTCAGCTTGCAAAAAGGTACATTGGTCGCCACCTGTTACGGCTTTAACCCCATGTAATGCAAGAATATAACGCGCTATCGCATAAAGATCAGCATAATATTTGCCTTCCCTTACACCAGCTTTAAATGCACTTTCAAGTTCTGGGTATTTTGAACAAAAGGCAGCTTTGACTTCTGCGCCAATTTCAAAACTCTCTTGACAAATGGCTGCCCCCAACCACGCCCATGTTGGCTGAGTATGCATAGCTGCAATGGTATTTTCCACAATACCATTAGCCAGGCCCTTCCAACCTGCATGCAGATTGGCAACTTCAGTCCCATCAGCATTACCCAAAACCACGGGTAAGCAGTCTGCGGTCATCATCATCAGGGCATGATGTTTAGACTGCGTGACCATACCATCGCCTTCGGGTGCAACAAAGTTGATCTGTTCATCAATGCGATGGCATAGCGTACTGTGCGTTTGGTTCATCCAGCTGATTTTATTCACGCCATATTTAGCAAAGTCTTTGAGCAATTGCATCCGGTGCTTTTGCACACGCGCTGCATCATCTCCCACATGCAATGCCAGATTAAATCCTGCCAGTTCAGGTTGTTCAGCGGGTTGCGTCTGATCATGATGAACTCGAGTTTGTCCCACAAAAACACCCTGTGGAAGTCCCTGAACAAATTGCATGTTGCCGTCCTTTTCTATCTATGGCGTGTAAATCAGTTTAAAACTTAATAAGCTTTGTTTTCGCTACGTAAAACTTCAACCAATTGGTTAAAGTCTTCAGGCCATGGTGCTTCAAACATCATGTCTTCACCTGTACGTGGATGAACGAGACCCAATTTAACTGCATGTAACGCTTGACGTTTAAAGCCACGTAAAGTGTCATCTAATAACATCGACGCGCCTGCAGGCATACGTACACGTGGTACATACACTTGATCGCCAACGAGACCATGACCGATATAAGTAAAATGCACACGAATTTGATGGGTACGACCCGTTTCTAGACGTGCTTGAACACGGGTAAAGTTTTGGAAACGTTCTTTCACATTATAGTGAGTTACCGCATCTTTACCGCCCGGCAAGACAGCCATTTTAATGCGATCAACAGGATGACGTTTAATTGGTTCATCCACTGTACCGCCTGCAATAATGTTGCCATATACGATCAAATCGTAAATACGGTAAACCGATTTCTTCGCCAATTGCTTACTTAAAGAAAATTGGGATTCGAGGTTTTTCGCAACAACCAACAGACCTGAGGTGTCTTTATCAATACGATGCACCAAACCTGCACGGGTCAACTCTGAAGATTTTGGGTAATGGTGCAAAATTGCATTCACCAATGTGCCTGTACTGTTTCCAGCGCCCGGATGTACTACCATACCCACAGGTTTGTTAATCACCATAATATCGTCATCTTCATAGACAATATTAAGTGGAATATCTTCAGGTAAGCTGCGGGTTTGTGCTTCTAACTCGACGTCTAAAGTCAGTAACTCTGTTCCTTCGCATTTGTACTTTGGTTTCACAGTGTTACCATTGACCAACAAATGGCCCTCTTTGAGCCACTGTTTTAGCTTTTCACGAGAAAAATCAGTCCAAACCAGTGCTGAAACCTGATCAATACGTTGTCCTAAATAGCTTTCATCCAATTGAAATTGCAACGATAAACGTGTTGCAGTTGAGTCTGAAGTATGGTTATCTGCATCCTCAGAATCTTCAAGTAAATTGAAATCAGTTTCAGGGAAATTAGAATTGGAAGATTGTGCTTGACTCATTTGCTCATTCAGACAAAAGTGGTTTAATAGTTCAATTGTAGCTCATTGCCCGTATTAACAGAGGAATTTTTATGTCGCTACCAAAATATAAAATGACAATGCTTGCTCTAACAATAGGCATTGCATCGGCAATGGTAGGCTGTAGCAGTAATCCAAAGAAAGAAGTGGTCGACACAGGTCCACAATCAAGCGAACAGATTTATATCGAAAAAGCACAAAAAGCGCTTGAACGTAACCAATATACAGATGCAGCAAAACACCTTGAAGCTCTAGAGACCTACTACCCTACAGGTAACTATGCGCAGCAAGCACAACTTGAACTATTGTATGTAAAGTTTCAGCAAAAAGACTATGAAGGTGCGATTGCACTTGCAGACCGTTTTATTCGTATGAACCCACAACATCCGCAAGTTGATTATGCGTACTACGTGCGTGGTGTTTCAAACATGGAGCAAAACTACAATGGTTTGCTTCGCTATACTTCTTTAAAGCAATCGCATCGTGATGTGAGCTATCTCAAAGTGGCTTATCAAAACTTTGTCGACTTTATCCGTCGCTACCCATCGAGCGAATATGCAGTCGATGCCGCACAACGTATGAAGTTCATCAGTCAAGAATTGGCTGAAAGCGAAATGAATGCGGCACGTTTTAATGTGAAGCGTAAAGCATGGTTAGCTGCTGTTGAACGTTCACTTTGGGTGATCGAACATTATCCGCAAGCGCCACAAGTTCCAGAAGCTCTAGCGACTGTAGCCTATGGTTATGACAAACTTGGTGATAAAACCACGTCTCAGCAATACATTGAAGTACTTAAACTGAACTATCCAAAACTTGTGAAGTCAGACGGTACGGTCAATATGCGTGCTGCACGTAGTGAAGGCAGCTTCCTTAACCGTGCAACTTTGGGTATTTTCGGTAAAGAAGCACAGACGATGTCTGAGCAAACCTCTACAGATGTAGTTAAAAATGATGAAGAAAAACGTAGTTTAACTAATCGTTTAAGCTTTGGCTTACTCGATCGTCCAAAAGATGAAAAAACACAATCGACCGAAGCAGCTGAATAATATAGTCGCAACGAAGGTCGATTTTTCACAAAGGGCAAGTTAGAATACTTGCCCTTTTATCTTTTCAGGATCTACAGATTCGGTTAGATTAAAAGGTATACAATAGTTCGATGGACGATGCTGTACTGCATCTCCACCTGAACTTACAGCATTGCTGATTTCAACATATTTCACGAACTGCCCAAATTCAATAGATAGACAGATAAAACAGCATGGCCATTCCTCAACATACAATTGATCAAATTTTAGATCGCACCGATATTGTCGATGTGATTGGTCAATTTGTGAAATTGAAAAAGACTGGACGCACCTACTCAGGATGCTGCCCATTCCATCAGGAAAAATCGCCATCTTTCCATGTCTATCGTGATAAACAATATTTTCACTGCTTTGGTTGTCAGGCCAATGGTAATGCCATCCGTTTTTTAATGGATATTGGTAGCCGTAACTTCATCGAAGTAATGAAGGATTTATCTAGCCAAACGGGTATTGAACTACCGAAAGACAATAACGATTCCAATAAACTCAAATATAAACGCGAATCTAAACCCAAACCTGTACAAAAACCTCCAATCCAAGCAAAAGCTCTGCCACCCAAAACAGGCGAAACCGACACAAATCCTGCTGCAGTAAATTTCGAACACGACCCATTTGCTGAGTTTCAAAATAACGAAGATGCCTTTTATGGGAACGATCCGTTTGCTCACTTTGACCAAGTTACCAATGGATTTGAAGATGTGCCGCAAGACGGAAACTTATATGACTTGCTGGAAAATGTCGCACAGTTTTATGAGCAACAACTTCCGCTCAGTCCAATTGGGCAAGCTTATTTTAAACAACGGGGTCTCAGTGCAGACACCATCGCCTATTGGCGCTTAGGCTATGCCCCTGAAGATTGGCAACATCTGGAAAAAGCCTTTCCACAGGATATCGAAGGACTCAAACTTCTCGGTTTGATTCGAACTAGTGATAGTGGTCGTGACTTTGACCTACTGCGTGAGCGGGTGATTTTCCCGATTCGAGATGCGAAAGGTCGTGTGGTCGGTTTTGGTGGTCGTGCCCTAAATGATGAAATCAAACCGAAGTACATCAATTCCCCAGACTCTGAAGTTTTCCATAAAAACCAGTTACTTTATGGTTTATATGAAGGCCGTAAACAAAAAGCCCAAGATTGGTTAATGGTCGAAGGTTATATGGATGTGATTGCCCTACAGCAATATGGCATTCATGGCGCTGTAGCGACTTTAGGGACTGCCAGTAATACTGAACATTTAAACATTTTATTTAAGCAAAATAGCCGTATTACCATTGCATTTGATGGAGATTCCGCAGGTCAAAAAGCAGCTCGACGTACGCTCGAAATTGCCCTTCCATTACTGAATGATGGACGTGAACTTAAATTCTTTGTTTTGCCGAATGACCATGACCCAGATTCATTGATCCGTCGTGAAGGTATTGAAAATTTTCGACGGTTACTGCACACCTCACCGCTTCTTTCTGAATTTGTTTTTGCACATTTAACGCAAAATCATGATGTCAGTTCACCTGAAGGTAAAAGTCAGGTGATGGGTGAACTCAGACAGCTCACTGAACTGTTGCCGAAAGGTGGTTCATATCGTTATTTGCTACAACAATATTTCCGTGAAAAATTAGGGTTCAGCCGAAAGTGGCAGCCTCAAGTCAATAATGATGCATCATTGAGCTTTAGTACAAAAATTGATGCCGAAGAATATGTGATTGCGATTTTAATCAATCATCCTTATCTCTACATTCATTTTGAGCCTTTACGCGCCTTAGTTTCACAAGATCTCTTGCTTTATCACGTTTTAAATATTTTCAATGTGATTTTTGATGAATTGCCTGATGACCCAGAGTTATCGACCTATTATGTACTCGGTGCATGTGCAGCGCATCATCATGAATTACAACATATTTTAGAGCATGCCAATATCAGTGACTATACGTCATCACCTGAACAGGCAGATAAACTTGCAGCAGATTTATCGACAAAATTGCAATATCAATTCTTACAACTCAAGATCAAGTCGAATAAGTTTTCTAGCCTTGCTGAAATGCGTAATTTAAAACAACGTATTTATGATATTGATAAAAAAAGATCGCTCACCCTCCTTGAAGATTAAGTTTTAACTTCAAGTTCAAGCTGTGAACGACATGCTATTCAATGAATCAGCTTATTTATTTTTTTGGTTTACGGCGATTTTCAGCCACATTAACTAAATTTTGTTCTAACATTTCAAAATAAGCAGGGTCTTCCGCCATTGCTGCATTTCGCAGCACGATAGAAGTTGGATGCAGCAACTTTTGGGTTAAACGATGTGACATTTCTTGCATAATCTTCGCAGCATCTTCGCCCTTTTGTAGACGATTCAGCGCCAAAGCCAGTTCTTCTTGACGCAATGACTCACCATGTTCACGGTATGCATGAATCGTCGAGCCAGCCAAATTCACTTTTTGCTGCGTGATTAAATCTGTCGCAAGCTGATTGACCATGACTTCGGCTTCAACTGCCGCCTGACGACGCTGAGCCAAATTTTCTTCAATGACAGTTTGCAGGTCATCGACACCATATAAATAAACGCCATCTAGACTTTCAACTTTGGCTTCAATATCTCGTGGTACAGCCAAATCAACCAATAGCATTTGTTTATAACGACGTTTTTTCAGTGCTGCTTTGACATCCGCAAAATAAATCACTTGATGCAAGCTTCCGGTACAACTTGAAATTACATCTGCACGATGTAAATTGTCTGCCAAATCTGCAAAATCAATAATTTCAACTTCTACACGATGAGCAATCTCTTGCGATAAAGCTTCGGCACGGGCACGTGTACGGTTACAGATAATAATTCTGCCCACACCCATTTCGGCCAAATGCTTTGCAACCAAGCTATTCATTTCACCAGCAGCAACAATCATCACCGTCAATTTTTCAGGCTGACTAAAGACCTGTAAAGCGAGCTGAGCAACAGCATAGCCCATCGACACCGCATGACTTCCAACGGCTGTTTCAGAACGCACACGTTTTGCCGCATAAAAGGCATATTCAAAAATACGGTTTAAATTTGGGGAAACGGTTTCGGCATCTTTGGCTAAGGACAAAGCCGTTTTGACTTGACCTAAAATTTGAGGCTCACCAAGCATGAGCGAATCCAAGCCGCTAGCCACACGCATGAGGTGTGTCACCGCTTGTGCATTTTCATAACGATACACATGATTTGACAATTGCTTTACATCGATACCATTTGATTGGGCGAGCCAATTCAATACCACGTCTGCATTTTCAGACATCGCATAGACTTCGGTACGATTACATGTAGACACCACCACCATGTCATTGAGTTCAGGTGCATGGCTTTGCTGTTCAAGCAGCGCTGTTAACTTTTCAGGGTTAAATGCAATCTGTTCGCGCAGTTCTACAGAGGCGGTTTGATGGTTGACACCCAATGCAAAGAAAGACATATCAGATCATCATTTCGCTAAATTTATGCTATTGTGCATTATCGGCGTCATAAAAAGCATTACTTGGATCAAGAAAAATTGCGTCTAACAAATAGCCGACTGAACGGCCAGACAATAAAGCAGTATTCTACCACATTCTTACTTGTTGGTAGCATGGCTTCTACTGCCCCAATTCGGGCCGTGGGAGAAGTTTACCATGCAAATTCAGGATATGATGCAATTAAACAAAGTATGATTGCAGAATTTGCCTTAGCTTATAACGACATCCCAACCGCGCTTCATAATTACACCGTGCTTGCAATCAAAAGTAAATCCACCATGGTCAAACAACGTGCTTTAAACGTTGCAATTGAGCAAAATGATCTACAAGCAGCTTTAGACATTGCCACACATTGGGTCGTCCAAGAACCTGAAGATGTCCCGGCATTATTTTATTTATCACATATTGCCCTGAAAGCCCATGAATATGAGCTTGCCGCAGAAACACTTGATAAAATTTTAACCATTGACCCGAATGCAGATTTAGAACAAATTTTGGCGGGTATTTCCCCTGAGTCAGAGGAAGATCGTGCTTATCTGATCCAAGCACTGACCGCCAGCAAAGAAAAAACCAATCCCTCTATTTTGGTCTTAGTCGCAGGTTTACAAGCTCAAAATGGTGCCTTTGCTGATGCCTTAGACACAATTAATTTAGCACTAAAAAAACGCCCGAAAGTGACTGGCTATATCTTAATGAAAGCCAATTTACTTATGTCGTTAGGTGATGAAGAAGAAACCTTAAAATGGTTCGAAAAATCCAGCCGTAAACACCGCAACAATATGGAAGTTCGCTTAGCAGAAGCAAAATATTTAATTAAAATCAATCAGTCAGAATTAGGTCTAGAAAAACTCGAAGATATACTAAAGAAGTGGCCATCTGCTGAAGAACCGCTATTTATGGCAGGTCTGACCAGTATTGACTTAGAGCTTTATGAAAAAGCCGAAAAGTATTTGGTGGAGTTACGTTATTCGAGCAAATACCAAAATGAAGCGTATTACTATCTCGCAGTAAATGCTGAACGCAAACAGCATTATGAAACGGCAAAAGCCTATTATCGCCTTGTTGATGGCAGTCTTTATACAGTTTCACGGCGCAATATGATCAGCATTTTTAGCCAGCAAAATAAGCTGCATGATGCACTGCGCTTTTTAACCCAAGAGCGGGTTAATTATCCTCAACATGCCAGTTTCTTATATCTTGCTCAGGCAGATATTTTAAAACGCATGAACAATAAAAAAGCAGCAGTTCGTTTACTTGATGAAGCGGTAAAAAACTTACCTGAAGATCCAGAGCTCATTTATGCCGAAGTTCTACTGCTCGACGCCCATCAAGATAAAGATAGACTCGACCAATTACTAAAACAATTACTTGAAATTGAACCCAATAGCCCGACCTATTTAAATGCATATGCCTATACTTTGGCGGTACAAAATAGACGCTTAGATGAAGCCCGAAAATATGTCGAACATGCCTTGGAATATGCTCCTGAGCAAGCCTCAATTTTAGATACATTCGGTTATATTTGTTATTTGCAAAATGATTTTAGTACATCTGCATCTGTTTTGGCCAAAGCGTATGAACTGAGTAATAGTTTAAAAATTGGCATTCGCTACGCACGATCAGTCTTCATGCAAGGTGATATGAATAAATTTGACGCGTTGTTACAACAACTCCAACAAAAACATCCGAATGATCCGCAATTAGAGCAACTACATTCGTTATTGTTACCCCAACCCATGAAAAAGAGTTAGAAAGAGTTTATGCAAGTATCTTCAAAATTTGGGGTATCTGCCCTGACCTGCTGCGCTTTATTTTTTACCGGTTGTCAGCAATATGTTAAAACACCCGCTCAACCTAGCCCTGAAGAAGTCGCTGCAAATCAATTCAACTTACAAGGTAAGATTGGTGTGCGCACGCCACAACAGTCAGGAAGTGCTTTTTTTACTTGGGTTCAAGACCGCAATGAATATGATATCGAACTGAGTGGCATATTAGGTGTTGGAAAAACTCAAATCAGCGGTAAACCCGGTCAAGTTCAGTTAAACAGTGCAAAAACCGGTTTAATTGAAGCAGAAACACCTGAAGAATTACTGGAACGTGCTACTGGTTGGCAAGCTCCCATTACCCACCTCGTCGACTGGGTACAGGCGCGCCCTGCAACCACACAAGCAAAAATTCAACGCGATACTGCACAGCGCCCACAACAGATTATTGAAGATGGTTGGACGGTTGACCTAAGCTATAACGAGACTGCGACGGTACCGAACAAGTTAATTTTAAAACAAGCACTTGAATCCGGTCAGGAAAACCGTATTACAATGGTGATTCAAAATCGTTAATTTGCCTAAAAGCTGAGCTATGACTTCCATGATTCGTGTACCTTCTCCTGCAAAACTCAATTTGTTTTTGCACATTACTGGCCGACGTCCTAATGGATATCACGAATTGCAGACGATTTTTCAGCTCATCGATTTATCTGATTGGATGGAATTTCACCCACTTGCAAATTCTGCTGATGAAAATTTTATTCAAATTGAGGGCTTAAACAGCGTCAATCTAGAGCAAAATTTAATTTATCTTGCTGCTCAAATACTCAAACCGTTTGCTAAAGCACTGACTGCACAAAAAATCCACATCGAAAAAAATATTCCGATGGGTGCAGGGCTCGGTGGTGGTTCATCCAATGCAGCAACAACCCTTATTGTGCTCAATCAACTGTGGAAATGTGGTCTAAATACCGAACAACTTGCAGAACTCGGCTTACAACTTGGGGCAGATGTTCCCGTGTTTGTACATGGTCTAAATGCATGGGCAGAAGGTATCGGTGAACACTTAACATTCATAGATTTAGCTCAAAAACAGTACATTGTATTAAAACCTGACTGTTTTATCAGCACTCAACTGCTTTTTTCACAAAAAACGTTGACAAGAGACTCAAAGCCCACTAAATTTTGCGGCTATCAGGAAACGCCATCTGATTTTGGAAATAACTTTGAGCCTGTGGCACGAAGCTTATATCCCGAAGTCGATGAAGCAATGCGGTACTTAGATCAGTTCGGTACAGCAAAGCTTACAGGTACAGGTGCTTGTGTATTTACTGAAGTGACTGAAAATATGAATATTGATGACATATTGAAAAATGCACCATGTAAATCTTACTTGGTTCGCAGTTTGCAAGAATCACCATTACGTCATTTTGAAGTTTGATATAGGGGCGTCGCCAAGTGGTAAGGCACCGGGTTTTGATCTCGGCATCCGTTGGTTCGAATCCAGCCGCCCCTGCCATCATTTTTCACCTGTAGATGTAATTGCTGTAAAGTATTAGGGGCGTCGCCAAGTGGTAAGGCACCGGGTTTTGATCTCGGCATCCGTTGGTTCGAATCCAGCCGCCCCTGCCATTTACTTTATTCGCTATTTCATCAATTTAGGGGCGTCGCCAAGTGGTAAGGCACCGGGTTTTGATCTCGGCATCCGTTGGTTCGAATCCAGCCGCCCCTGCCATTTACTTCAAAAAAGACAGAGTATAATTTGCAGTATCTTTGTTGTTTCAACTTGACAAAATACTGTAAAAATATTAAAGTTCTGCCGCATTAGGGGCGTCGCCAAGTGGTAAGGCACCGGGTTTTGATCTCGGCATCCGTTGGTTCGAATCCAGCCGCCCCTGCCATCTAATTCTCCAATTTGCCAACCGCCAAGGGTGCTTCATGCCCAATCTTGTCGTTTTTAGTGGATCTGCACATCCACAATTCGCCCAAAAAGTCGTTAGCCACCTTCACATCCCTCTAGGTGCTGCATCTGTAGGTCAATTTTCTGACGGTGAAATCGCTGTCGAAATTACTGAAAATGTTCGTGGTAAAGACGTATTCATCGTACAACCAACTTGTGCTCCAACTAACGATAACCTTATGGAAATCTTAGTTATGGCTGATGCTTTGCGTCGAGCAAGTGCTGGTCGTATCACTGCTGTCATTCCTTATTTTGGTTATGCTCGTCAAGACCGTCGTCCACGTTCAAGCCGTGTGCCAATTACAGCAAAAGTTGTTGCAGATATGCTCACAACTGTTGGTATTGACCGCGTTGTCATGATCGACCTTCATGCTGACCAAATCCAAGGTTTCTTCGATATTCCTGTAGACAACATCTACGGTACTCCTGCACTTTTAGCAGATCTTCGTCAACAGTCACACGACAACTTAATGGTTGTTTCTCCTGACGTTGGTGGTGTAGTACGTGCGCGTGCTGTAGCTAAGCAAATGGGTGATATCGATCTTGCGATCATCGACAAACGCCGTCAAAAAGCGAATGAATCTCAAGTAATGCACTTGATCGGTGACGTTAAAGGCCGTGACTGTGTCATCGTTGATGATATGGTGGATACAGCAGGTACATTGTGTAAAGCTGCTGACGCACTAAAAACTTTTGGTGCTCGAAAAGTTGTTGCTTACGCAACTCACCCAGTACTTTCTGGTAAAGCTTTAGAAAACTTGAAAAACTCTGTGATTGACGAATTGGTTGTAACAGACACCATTCCGCTTTCAGAAGAAGCTCAAGCTCTTGGTAAGATTCGCCAAGTTTCAGTTGCAAGTATGGTTGCTGAAACAATTCGTCGTATTAACAACGAAGAATCTATTAGCGCAATGTTCGATTCTTATCTATAATATAGCGCTAAATTTAAAAGCCCTGCCTTTTGGTGGGGCTTTCTATCACTAGACTGGTCGAAGGTCTAGTCAATTAAACTTAAATAGGAATGTCTATCATGGCAAACTTCGTATTAAATGCAGTAGCACGTGAAGAAGCAGTACAAGGGAAAGGTTCGAGCCGCCGCCTTCGTCTTCAAAATAAAGTACCAGCAATCATCTACGGTGGTGCAGCTGAACCTGTAGCAGTTACTTTGGAACTTCGCGAACTTGTTAAAGCTTTAGAAAACAACGCATTCTTTGAAGAAGTTGTTGAAATCAACATTGACGGTAAAACTGAAAGCGTTAAAATCCAAGCTTTACAACGTCACCCAGCTAAAAACACTCCTATGCACGCTGACTTCAAACGCGCATAAGTGTTAAATGGTGTAAATGAGTGAGTAAACTTTCACTGATTGTTGGTTTGGGTAACCCAGGTTCTGAGTATGCCCAAACCCGCCATAATGCAGGCTTCTGGTTTGTAGAACGCCTTGCAGAACAATATGGCATCCAACTCAAAGCTGATCCTAAATATAAAGGCATCAGTGGTCGTGGTAATATCGAAGGTCAAGACGTTCGTCTGCTGTTACCTACAACCTTTATGAATCTCTCTGGTCAAAGTGTTGTTCCCTTCGCTAAATTCTATCAAATTGCTCCTGAAGCAATGCTTATCGCACACGATGAACTCGATATGAACCCGGGTGTCATTCGCCTGAAAACGGGCGGTGGTCATGGTGGTCATAATGGTTTACGCGATATCGTCCCGCATATTGGTCCAAATTTCCATCGTTTACGTATTGGTATTGGTCATCCTGGTTCTAAAGAACGTGTCTCAGGCCATGTCTTAGGTAAAGCACCAAGTAGTGAACAAGGCTTAATGGATGATGCTATTGCACATGCCTTATCACGTACTAAATTGTTGGTAAGTGGTGAGATTCAGCAAGCCATGAACCAGATCAACGCTTACAAATAGAACTGACAATTCCACAAATTGTTGAACAATACTTATTGCCATCTGAATGATTTCAGAGCAAAATGCGCTTGCATTTGACTGCTCACCCAGCATTCAAGAGATTGTTCCACCATAAGATACGATCTTAGGTCTACCAAGGAGACGCTAGCCATGCTATCTCGTTTATTAAAAGCTAAAATCCACCGTTGCGTCGTTACACAAGCAGAATTACATTATGAAGGTTCTTGTGCAATTGACGGTATTCTTCTAGATTTAGCCGGTATCCGTGAATATGAAGAAATTCATATGTGGAACGTGACTAATGGTAAGCGTTTTACCACTTATGCCATTCGTGGTGAAGAAGGTTCTGGCATTATCTCTGTAAATGGCGGTGCTGCTCACCAAGCAGATATTGGCGACTTGTTGATTATCGCAACTTTTGGTGATTTCACAGAAGCTGAAGCAAATGCACATAAGCCACGCTTAGTCTATGCGAACCCAAACAACACGGTGAACCACACAGCGAACTGTATTCCGGTTCAAGTCGCTTAATTCAAGCATTTAAAGATTCTAAAAAGCCCGCAAAATTTGCGGGCTTTTTTATGGCTGAACTATGCATTATTGACTGCAAAAATTCAGTATTAGACGCATATCACTACATACAACTCAACAGCTCAACTTATCTCCCCTGCTCTCGGGCCCTTCCACCATGCTTGGTTTTGTTTACAATCAAAGGGCTGTAAATGCTCTCCGACCAAACCCACCAACAAAGGCTGACCATTTTCTTGTACCTTTAGCTCTGCATATTGCGCATCGCGATAGCACGACTCCAAGCCTTCAGCAAATAAAAAGCTGCTCGCAGCGGGATATAAACCCTCAAATCTATTGTCAGGATTTTTGAGCACCAGTTTTGTGGATGAGCTTGGATACTGCGCTAACAACTCTGGGTTGAAACTGGTTCGAATCACCCTACGCTGTGCATCAAGCTGCACATAACTCACAATACTTTTTTGATCTACAAAATAGTCACGGTGTACATTTTCTTCTTTGTTCGCTTTGGCAGCCTGCCCATTAGCAGATTGCTCTTCAGAAGGCTGACCACCAAAATAGAGCTGATAATTCAAGGCCATATAATCTCCTTGAATCAAAGAGCGAGGATCGACCGGTTGCAGCTTTACATAAATACTCTGACTGTTTGCCAGATGCCATTCATGCCGTGCAATCATCAGTACAAATAAAAGAATACTGAGTACAGCCAAACCAATAGGAAGCATTTTTTTATTGAGTATGTTCATCATGCTCCTTCCCCTTGTTTATGCTGTATCGCAGTTAACATTTTGGTGATGCCAAGCAGCAAAAGACCAGAGATCAAAATCGTTAAACTTTTCAGTAAAAAGCTCAACCCTAAATTGTAATACAGCATCCATAAGCTAAAAATGATCAACACGATGCAAAGGGCTTTAACCAAAGATTGCTGATAGACCTGCGCCCATGCCAATAAAACCAATAACAAGAAAATTTCAAAATAGCCCATCGCAATCAGCACAAGACCCAATAGCAGTAACAGCCATTTTTCGCGCCCCGTCTGTTTTTGCTGATTTGCGATGTAAAGGCCAAGCCAAACCACAGGCAGTAGATAAACGATAAACAGGTCAAGAACACCATGTTGGGTCTGTTCAAAATGTAGAACGTTATTTGACAAGGTCTGCAACACCACACCCGCCAATACGATGCATAACATCCACAACACAACACTTTTTCGATACATCGAGTGCAACCAAGCTGTTGCACTCCCGAGCAAGAAAATCAGTAGAATATAATTCAATCCAATCACAGCTAAGATGACATGTTCATCGCTCATAAAAAGATCGGCATCAAATAGTGTGGCCACTGCAAGGCCATATCCTGCAATGAGTTGAATAAAAACAATAAACCAATGCATTCGACTAAACAAACAGAGCAAGATAACGCCAATTTGTAATACTAAAATAAACCCAATGCTATCGGTCAAGCTCTCTGTATGTATGAAGACCGCAGATTGGCCACATACCCATAAGCAGTAAGCAAATTGGCGACTAAAGATACTTTTAGCTCGTCGAATCAACCACCAAGCCACAGCCACAAAAACTAAGCCCATGACGATTGAAAACGCCTTCCAATAGGTCAGCAATAAGCTCGATAAAATAATGCCTGCGAACCATGCCCCAATCGCTAAAGGAATAACCGCAAATTTAGTCTGTGGCAGAAATTTCATCAGTGCCCAACTGATCACCGCAAACCAAGCAAATATCAGCAAGGCAAAAACCAACAATCCTGCACTCGAGTCAGATAAAATATGTTCTGCCCATTGGAAAATCAAAATACTGAAACTCGCGGCGAGACCTGCAGCTTGTAAACTGGTTTCTAATGCACGATGTTGTCGATAAAAATAGATAATCAGATAAATTGGAAGCAACAAGGCAAAAATTAAATATTGCCATTGATACTGCTCTGCCCCATTTCCGCAGTATAAAAACATGCAATACATCGACATTAGTGTAATAAATGCAACAAATACAAAGCGCAGTGCAGCATAATATTTCAAACACAAGGTCACACAAATTGCCGTCAATACATTCATGCAGAGTAAATACCACCATGAATGATCAACGATTAAATAGCTTTGTTTAAAATATAAAAATAATGCCAATTGACTGATCAAACACAGTAACGCAAAGACTCCAATATTCGGTCGAGATAACCAAGGTAAAAGCAGCAAAGCCCAGACCAAAAATAACAGATAACTGTCTGCACCTGTTTGATAGACCTGCCCAATCACAGCCAAACTCAATCCAAGCAACAAACCGCTTAAAGTATCTAAACTTTGCTGAATCCAAACACGACTTGCAACATATACACTCGTCACAGCACTAAGTAGCAACAGCAACATTGGAATTGCCAATTGAATGAATTTTGGCAACATCAACCAGTTTGCCGCGATCAAATACACGAAACTGGCAGCTATCAGTGCAACACCGATTACTTGCAGATACCGAATAACCTGTACAGCTTGGAACAAATCTGTTGAAAACTCTTGATCTAACTGTGAACGATGCAGCTTTATATTCTGCTGCTGAGAATGCTGAGGAAGCGTCATTTTTTATCATTATGCAATCATGGTTGATTTATCGGCACGATAGCATGCTTTGGCACACTTTATAAAAATGCTTACAAATCCAATCTTATAACATTACTTATCTAAAATTTTGCAAAGGATTCTAAGCAATAATCCCCCATCAGCACTCAAACAGGTCTATACTCAAGACACATCGCTTCAGGGCGGGGTGAAATTCCCCACCGGTGGTAAATTTGCTGGGTTGAAAGCCCTGCAAAAAGCCCACGAGCCAATCGTTTAAACGCGATTCGCAGATCAGGTGCAATACCTGAGCCGACGGTATAGTCCGGATGAAAGAAGACGACGTCACATCTCTATATCATTGATCATTTTCAATATATATCGTAACGCCACTATTTCACATGTCCTGAAATGTTCAACCGTATCTAAAATTTACGCGAGCGTTTCAATGTCTAGTTTAATTCAACCCGAAATTTTCTTTTCTGCCCTTCCACCTGCAGAACAGCGCATGCTGCAAGCCTTAGAAGACATTCGTCAAGGCAAGCCTGTTTTAGTCATGGACGATTTTGACCGTGAAAATGAAGCCGACCTGATTGTTGCAGCAGAAACACTGACTGTAGAAACCATGGCACGTATGATTCGTGACGGTTCAGGGATTGTTTGTTTGTGTTTAACCGATGCTCAGGCTAATCATTTAGAACTTCCACCCATGGTATCTGATAACTCTAGCCATTTTAAAACTGCCTTTACCGTAACCATTGAAGCTGCGGAAGGTGTTACTACTGGCGTTTCAGCAAAAGACCGAACAACTACAGTCAAAGCCGCAATTAAAGATGGTGCTGTGGCTAGTGACTTAAACCGTCCGGGTCATGTTTTTCCTTTACGTGCGCGTGAAGGCGGCGTATTGACCCGTCGTGGACATACTGAAGGGACTATTGATTTGGCACGTCTGGCCGGTTTAAAACCCGCAGGTGTTTTGTGTGAATTAACCAACCCAGACGGCACAATGGCGAATGGCGTACAAGTTTTAGCGTATGCACAAACCCATCATTTGACTGTACTCACCATTGAAGAAATTGTGCAATATCGTTTACAGCACAATCTCTAGTGCGAATTAATTAAAGCTCTACACGTTCATAAAAAAGGCTGATTGAATCAGCCTTTTTTATTTTTTACTGCACATTTCAAGTTAAGAATTAAACCGTGAATATGCTATAGATGCCATAGATGGCAACCACCACTAAAATCAGCCCACACAGTGCCAACAATTTTTTATACCAGCGTGATTTCGACAATCGATGAAAAGACAAATACACCAAAGACAAGGTCGCGAAATCTAAAACGATCCAACTCAGGGTCAACACAATTAAACTCAGATTAAGATGAGGAGTAATTCCTACAAACTGCGGAAAAAATGACGCGAAGAAAATAATATCCTTAGGATTTGAAATCCCCACAATTAGTCCTTGCTTAAAACCCCCTTGTGCTGCTTTTAACTGCAGAGATTGTGTAGTGGGCTGTATAGTTACTTCTTTTAAAATATCAAATCCAATATAAGCAATATATAAACAACCCAGTATTTTGATGCCATCGAGCCAGTGCGCATTCACATTTAAAATGCCTTTTAAAATACACACCGACAGTACGATCAAAATCAGTGAAGCAAAATTCGTCCCGACAATGGTTTGAAATGCCTTTTTATAGCCGCCTTGTAAGCCTGCACTTGCGACCAACAGCATGACAGGTCCAGGCGTTGCAATCATTACGATGACGGCCACACAATATAAAAAGTACTCCGAATAATTCACGCTGAGATTCCTTCACTTATTTTTTAGATCACGATAAATTTCATACATAAAAAAAGAGGACTTAGTCCTCTTCATCCATGTTTTGCAATAAATGCAAGCGAATGGCATCTGCTCTTAAGAATGCCAAATCATAGCTGGCTGTGGCGAGTGCCAAAACGCGACGCTCAAATTCATCCCACAACGGTCGTACCTGTTTGTAATGTATCCCGAGTCCACTTTCATCTGTGAAATGACGGTTTTTTTCGCAGAGCTTGAGTGCGTGATACAGTTTACGGCCTTTGCTTGCATCTGGACGTAAGCGAACTCGCTTAGACAAGACAAAGCCTTCGACATGGATGATATCTGCTTGCGGCAACATCGGTATTAAAATTTGATCTAATTGTGCATCTAAACGACACCAAATGGCCGTGTGTTGCTCTGCTGTATAGGTATTCCATTTTATGACTTCATGGTTAAAGCGGCGGCAACCACGACAGACTGAATCACCAAATACCGTAGAACAACGCCCTGCACATGGGGTTAACGAGGCAATTCGACGATCAGTACTCAAAACCGGCTCCATTCAAGCAATATTTATGGGATAAAAACAACTCGGCATGACTATACACGCTAAAACTACTGAAATGAAGCTATGATCAAATGTGTGGTTAAAAGCCATCGCTTTACTCGCTTATTCATCCAAATCACGGTAGAATGTGCGCCTTAATTTTTATCCTGTTTATTCATTTGGAGTACTCCATGAACGCTACTGTAGAACAGCTTGCACCTGTAGAACAGCAAGCGACCTCTGGTTGGGTTGTTGCCGCACTTTATCAATTCAAAGAAGTTCAAGATCCTGCCGATCTTCAACAACGTCTTTTAGACTTGGTAAAAACCATCAACCTTTGCGGTACTCTAATTGTGGCAGGTGAAGGTATTAACGGTACGGTTGCCGGTGACCGTAAATCTGTAGATATCATCCATAAATTCCTTCTCAATGAAGGCTTCAATGCGATGGAATACAAAGAATCGCATAGTGCGGATAAACCATTCCGTAAAATGAAGATCAAACTGAAAAAAGAAATCGTGACTTTAGGTGTGGAAGTGAAACCACGTGATTTAGTCGGTCACTATCTTGATCCTAAAGAATGGAATAAACTAATTGCACGTGATGACGTAATCCTAATTGATACACGTAACGACTATGAATACAAAGCAGGTACATTTAAGGGTGCGATTGACCCGAAAACTGAGACTTTCCGTGAATTCCCTGAATACGTGAAAAAAGAGCTTGAGCAGCATAAAGATAAGAAAATTGCCATGTTCTGTACAGGCGGTATTCGCTGTGAAAAATCAACCTCACTTTTACTTCAAGAAGGCTTTAATGAGGTTTATCACCTTAAAGGCGGTATCTTAAAATATTTAGAAGAAACCCCTGTTGAAGAAAGCATGTGGGAAGGTGAATGTTTCGTATTTGACGGTCGTACTGCTGTCACTCACGGTATGGAAGAAGGCGAAAATATCAAATGTCACGCATGCGGTTGGCCACTGGCTCCTGCTGAAGTTGAACTTCCGAGCTACGAACACGGCGTATCATGCAAATACTGTATCGACAAAACTACTGAACAGCAAAAAGCAGGCTTCCGTATGCGTCAATCACAAATTGTGGCAGCAAAACGTAAGCGTCTCTAAGGAAAATTTGTTGTAACGATATATAAATAAAAGCCCTATTTTTAGGGTTTTTTTTACGCATTCTCAACAGTGACTTAATTTTTTTGACAAAATAACTATATCTGGTTATTTACGAGAATCAGTTCGCGCATTTATGCTTATTCTGATCAATTGATCCGAGAAAATCATTATAGATAATTGAAAAAGGAAAGCATTATGCCAAAATTAATCAACTCTCCAATTGCAACCTCAAGGCGCCTTGCTTTACCCGCTCCCCGTGTAAAAGAAAGTGTAGGAGAATTAAAACACCTGCTTAACCAACAGTCGCATATTTTGATAGTCAGTGTTGCTACATGCATTGGTGCAATTTTTGCCTTATTTATTGCTTATACATTGCACTTACAACCCACTATGCTCAACATTCTTGGACTTTGTGTGATTCCATTTGCTTTATCTCTGAGCTTACGCCAAGTCTATATTCACACACTATTAAATATGGAACATGATGATTAATTTATGCACCTTGCAACGCTACTTATTGCAACCTAGTCCTACGCTGTTCAGTATATAAAACGATTTTTAAAGCTGCTAAAGCTCCGACATCAAAATAAAATCCAAACTGAACAGCGTACGCTCAATACTATAAAAACTATGATCCAAGCCTTTCAATTATTCAGCCTTATATCATTCAGCATTGCTTAATGCCCTCACGCATTGATACATTTTCCTTCTCATTAAGCCTACATGCTACTTAATACAAGATGAACTCAATATTTGTTGTTTTTGCTTAGGTGGTTTCAGGAATATTTAAAACGGAACTTTACCCACTGCGCTTTTCAACATAGGATAAATACACCTTTTCTCTGCCTTAGCTACCATGACTTTAACTGAATGGATCATTTCAATCATGGAACAGTTGGGTTATCTCGGTATTGCCCTACTCATGTTTCTTGACAATGTCTTCCCCCCAATCCCCTCTGAAATCATTATGCCCTCGGCTGGCTATTCTGCCTCCCAAGGTCAACTACTCCTCATTGGTGTCATTATTTCAGGCTGCATTGGCTCTTTACTGGCGGCTGCATTGCTATATTGGATTGGCTATAAATTTAAGCATGAATCCATCTTCCGCTTCGTCGATCGCTATGGAAAGTATTTATTTATCAAATCGGCAGATGTAAAAAAATCTCTAGCATGGTTTGAGCAATACGGTCACCGCATTGTATTTTTCGGCCGGATGATTCCAGCTGTGCGTTCTCTCATTAGTATTCCTGCGGGAATGAGCCGCATGCCATTTTGGAAGTTTATGTTTTATAGTGGTTTAGGTACGATTATTTGGACCACTTTTTTAGCTTGTATGGGTTTTTATTTAGGTGAAAATCAGCAGTTAATGCAGCAAATATTTAGTAAAGTTGGCCATGTGATTATTCTGATCACAGTCATCATTATTGCTTGGATTTTGTATCGCCGACATCAACGTCGACATCGTTAATTTTTTGTTTTTGGGGCTTAAATGAAACACTATCTCCTACACTTTGCTGCTGTTTATAGCATCGCCTTGGTGCTTTTGATTACCGTATTAATTTTTGGATTAAATCTTGGTGGTATTACATTAATTCCTACATTGGTGGCATGTGCATTAATCAGCGTTGGGCATTTTGTAAAGAAAGAACAACGTGTGCCTAGCAACCATGAAAAGATCCAACTGGTTTGGGGCTCCAGTGCCGTTGCAATCATCATTGGTAGCTTTTTTGTGCTGTTCTTGGTGCTAATGAATCCCAATGCCGAAAGCATTATGAAGTCTGTAGATCATGCAGGCATCGGGCTAACTGCTGTGGTTATGCTTTGTTTGGTCGCCATTCATGGCACAATATTTCATATTGCCTATGGTTGGTATGCAGACTACTGCGCTAAAAAATTATAAATTTTTTTAACTTATTCCGTTAGAATTTGAATCAATACCCTTCACTGAAACTTAAAATTCAGTGAAGAAACTTCGGGCAAGCTATACTCGCTCTTTATAAAACGAAAACATGAACATTAAATAATGAAAAAATACATCATCACATTTAGCATTGCTTATGCCCTCGCCCTGGTCGCTGTCGCAGCCATCGAGTCTTTCTTTGATTTACCCGGTGGTTCATCTATTACCTGTCTCATTGTGGGCGGTTTTGCTGCGGCATCTAGCTTTGTCAAAGACCATAAGCGAGTGCCAGATAAGGCTGAAAAGAAAACCCTGATTTGGAGCTGTATTTTGGCTTCGGTACTGATTAGTGTCGTCGCGACCGTCATTTGTCTCTTAATCTTCCCAGAAACCCAAGCCTTTATTCAAATGGTGCTAACGCAATTACCCGCTTGGGTCTGGCTGCTTGCTATCAGCTTTACGCTACTTATCCATTATCTCGTGTTGGCTTTATCTTTTGGATGGATGGCGAAAAGCTTCTTAAAAGCCCAACGCAGTTAAGCATTAAGATTGATTTTGAATTAAAAAAGTACGGCGCTAAAAAAAGCACCCCAAGGTGCTTTTTTTAAATTTCGTCGAAATTAATTTGGTGTGTGATACATCAAATATAATTCGTTCAAATTGGTTGGGATTTCTTCTGCAAGTTCATCCATCAACTGACCATTGCGACGGAAAGATTCCATTTGTGGATCTTCTTCATCAATGCCGCTGAACACCATGATTGGCAAAGTTAAATCAACCAATTGTTCTTCAAACTCGTCGGTGAACCATGCATCTTCGTTTAGGAACATGGCATCAACGAAGCCAACACTCCAGTCACCAAGACTTGATTCAACATCGGCTTCTTCAATTTCAAATGGAAATTCAATACCATCTTCATTTGCAAGATTCTGACGAATCGATTCGAGCCATGCTTTTACTTGTGCAATAATTTCAGCAGGTACTTTTTTCTGATTGTTATCAAAAAGTTCGTCTAGCCATTTATCAAAAGCTGGGCCTACTGCAATTGCACACAAAAAACCATGAGTCGCTGCAAAATCTAGACCATGCTCGTTGTCATCGCCGTCTAGATAGTCACTCAAAAGGTCTAAATCTAAAGCACTCATTTCAAATCCAGAGTTAGAAACTTAATGCGTAAGCATAGCATTTTCAAGCGCTATGCTAAATCGCTATTTAGTCTTCTTCGTCATCAAAATCATCGTCATCGTCGATGTCGTAATCAAAATCTTTAAGCTCACGTTCAAGACGGCGCTGAGCCAGAAGGTCATCAATAAGTCGGCGCTTTTCTAACGATTCTTTCGCGCTAGTTTTTGCACTGGCCTCATCGAAATTCACATCATCATCACCGTAGTTATCATCTAGTTCAAAATCTGTAGAAGACACCAAAACTACCTCATAATGAAAAAAATTGAAGGGGTCTAGCCGCTATTTATATGGGATATAAAATATTGTCAAGTTTTATTTGTTTTTTTAACAACTAAACTTTAAAAATAGGTCTTTTTTTCTTACCAAAACCTGTGGCATGATATAATCCACCCTGCGTCCTTCATTTTTATGACAGTCAAAGATGACTCGTAAAATAATCGATGCATGGGATGAACTTGAAAACAACAATTTCAGCCCCACCTAAATTACTGAATTTAAATTTTTAATATCTCATTGGACAGCTTGATGCTGTACCGTCCTAATGGGATAAGCCAGCTATTAACAAGATTTAATGAGACGATCGTGCTAAAATGCACGGTTTTTTACTGCCACAGATTCAACGAAGAGTAAGCAAAGATGAGCGATATGACTTCCCCTACTTCTCAAGTAGCGGCTCTGATTAGCCGAGGCAAAGAGCAAGGTTACCTAACTTTCGCCGAGGTTAACGATCATCTCCCGGACTCAATCACTGAAAGTGAACAGATTGAAGACATCATTCAGATGTTGAATGACGTGGGTATTCCGGTACATGATCGTGCACCAGAAACTGACGATACAATGTTTGAAGGTGGCAGCGAAGCGACTGACGAAGTTGCTGAAGAAGAAGCCGCTGCTGTACTTGCATCTGTTGAAAATGAACCCGGTCGTACCACTGACCCTGTGCGTATGTATATGCGCGAAATGGGTACAGTTGAACTTTTAACACGTGAAGGCGAAATTAGCATTGCAAAACGCATCGAAGAAGGTATTCGTGACGTTTTACATTCTATTGCTTATTGGCCAAATGCAGTCGAAGTTGTATTGCAAGAATATAAAGATTATGAAGCGGGTGAACGCCGTTTAGCTGATATTCTTTCTGGTTATTTAGATCCAGAATCTGACGAAGCCATCCCAGAAGTGATCGATGAAGATGATTCTGAGATCGATGAAGATGAAGCGTCAACCAACAAACCAACTAAAGATGTCAAACTTGATGATGACGATGAAGAAGAAGAGTCTGAAGGTGATGATGATTCTGAAGGCGAATCTGGTCCAGATCCTGAAATTGCTAAAGCACGTTTCACTGAGCTTGAACAAGCATGGTTAGTCACTAAAGCTGCAATTGAAAAACATGGGCGTAACAGTAAAGAAGCTGCTGCTGCACTTGAAGCACTTGCAACTGTGTTCATGATGTTCAAATTCACACCACGTTTATTCGACATCATCTCTGATTTGATTCGTAATACCCATGACCAAATCCGTACTTCTGAACGTGAAGTTATGCGCTATGCAGTACGTCGTGGTCGTATGGACCGTACTCAATTCCGTACGTCTTTCCCAGGTCAAGAATCTAACTTTGCTTGGTTAGATGAACAAATTGCTAAAGCACCTGCAGAAATGAAAGGCTATCTTGAAAAAGTCCGCCCTGACGTTCTGGCATTCCAACAAAAAATCGCTGACATCGAGAAAGAACTTGGTTTAGATGTTAAAGGCATCAAAGACATTTCTAAACGTATGTCGATTGGTGAAGCGAAAGCTCGCCGTGCGAAAAAGGAAATGGTTGAAGCCAACCTACGTTTGGTAATTTCGATTGCGAAAAAGTACACCAACCGTGGTTTGCAATTCCTCGACTTGATCCAAGAAGGTAACATTGGCTTGATGAAAGCGGTGGATAAATTCGAATATCGTCGTGGTTATAAGTTCTCTACTTATGCAACTTGGTGGATTCGTCAGGCGATTACACGTTCGATTGCCGACCAAGCACGTACGATTCGTATTCCAGTACACATGATCGAAACCATTAACAAGATCAACCGTGTATCTCGCCAACTTCTTCAAGAAATGGGTCGTGAACCGACACCTGAAGAATTAGGTGAACGTCTAGAAATGGACGAAGTGAAAGTTCGTAAAGTGCTTAAAATCGCGAAAGAACCAATTTCAATGGAAACACCAATTGGTGATGATGAAGATTCGCATCTTGGTGACTTCATTGAAGACGGCAACATCACCTCTCCGATTGATGCTGCAACGTCTGAAGGCTTAAAAGAAGCAACACGTGAAGTTCTTGAAAACTTGACTGAACGTGAAGCAAAAGTCTTGAAAATGCGTTTTGGTATCGATATGCCAACAGACCATACTCTAGAAGAAGTTGGTAAGCAGTTTGACGTAACACGTGAACGTATTCGTCAGATTGAAGCGAAAGCATTGCGTAAATTACGTCATCCTTCACGTTCAGAGCATTTGCGTTCATTCCTTGAGAATGACTAACCTATAACTAGGACAATGCAGGCTTGAATATGGGGTTTTCTGCCCCATATTATGAGCATGTAGCAAATGATTCCAAATACCTGCTCATTGCAGGTATTTTTAAATAATGAGGTGTCCCATGACTGATATGACTAATCGCGCTCCTTCACGTGAATTGCAAGAGCATCTTTGGGTCTTCCCTATGGACTACCCAATTAAATTGATTGGTAATGCAGGTGAAGAACTTCGCCTAGCAGTGAATGAAATTTTTGTTAAACATTTTCCTGATTTTGATGGCAGCAAAATGACGGTGACTCCATCTCGTACAGGTAAATATCATTCAATTACTGCTCAATTACGTTTCGAAGAGTTAGAACAAGTACATGCGGTCTATGCGGATTTAGCAGCTTGTAAACACATTCGTACCGCACTGTAATTCTGTTGATTTAAATAAAAAAGCACGCTTTAGGGCGTGTTTTTTATGTCTAAGTATAATAGTAATACCCTCAAGTAATTCAGTATTTAACCCCCCTTTTGTACGTCTAATTCATTATAATCCATACATGACTTTGATAGAAAAGGACACGAAATACGTGACTGAAACTGTTCAAAAACCCGAATTAATCATTCGTCAATATAACCACCTTACCCCTTATGCAGACCGCTTTTTAGAGATGAAAACTCTCACTGAACAGCGAGATGAAAACTCACCTGATGAGCTGTGGATATTGCAACATCCCGATGTATTAACTCAGGGGCAAGCTGGCAAACCTGAACATATTTTGGTGCAAAGTAACATCCCTGTGGTACAAACAGACCGTGGTGGACAAGTCACTTGGCATGGACCGGGTCAGTTGGTGGCTTATTTCATGTTTGACTTAAATCGCTTAGGTTGGAACGTGCGTACGCTGGTTTCCTATGCAGAAAACTTGATGATCGAACTGCTGAAAAAGTACGGCATCGACGCTTATGCCAAGCCTGATGCACCCGGTGTTTATGTTGCAGAACGCAAAATTGGTTCTCTCGGTTTTAAAATTCGTAAAGGCCGCAGTTATCACGGTTTGGCACTGAATATCGATTGTGATCTATTTGGTTTTCATACCATTAATCCATGTGGCTATGCTGGATTAGAAATGGTTCGTATACAAGATTTAGTACAGGATTACCCTAAATTTGAAAACTTATGCGTCGATATCATTGATACTTTGAAAAACAGTGGTTACTTTAAAGACGTAACAATCAAACAACTATAAAAGACTTTGCTTTCTCAAATAAAATAATTTAGAGTAAAAGCTCTAAATTAATAATTATAGATAAGGGATGTACACGTGATTGCAACTAAATCCGTTAAACCCGCGCTCCAGCAGGCCTATGTCAAACTCATGATGGATGTGATTGGCAGAGGTCTGGTCATGGCGAGCCAGGTCGATGAAGAAATTAAACAAGAAGTTGCTAAATTTCCAGTTAATTTTATTTTATCTATGAATGTTTTTCCTAATGGCGCTGCATTTGTCGCGCAAGTCACGGAAGACCATCAACTCAAACTCCTCACACCCGGCACTCAAAAGCCTGACTTAACCATTACGTTTAAGCATTTGAATCATGCCTTTTTGGTCTTCTCATTTCAAGAAAGTACCGCACAAGCCTTTGCCAATGACCGCATGATCGCCGATGGTGATTTGTCTTATGCCATCCGACTGGTGCGTTGTCTCAACAAAATGGAAGCGTTAATTTTACCTAAATTGGTGGCTGAATTGGCTGTCAAAGAATATCCAACACATTTAAGCCTAAAAGAAAAACTGAGCGGTGCTGCAAATATTTATTTAAAAGTAGCCCAGTCTTATTTAAAACGGAGCGCATAACACATGGCTAAACCATATTACGAATTTTTCTGTCCTGTAAAAGTGATTGCTGGCCATGCTGCTTTAGAACACATCCCATTCGAACTGTCTACTTTGGGTGCTAAACGTCCCATGATCATTACTGACAAAGGTGTTCGCAGTAATCAATTACTTGCACCGATTGAAGCGGCATTTGAAAGTACCGAGACGGTGATTGGCTATATTTTTGATGATATTCCGCCAGACTCAAGTTTAGAAACCGTACGTAAAGCGGCTCAACTTTACCGCGACAACCAATGTGATGCCATTATTGCAGTCGGTGGCGGTTCAGTCATTGATACCTCTAAGGCAACCAATATCTTGGTGTCTGAAGGTGGCGATGACTTACTGAAATACTCAGGTGCGCACAACTTACCAAAACCGTTAAAACCATTTTTTGTGATTCCAACAACCTCGGGTACAGGTTCAGAAGTGACTATGGTCGCTGTGGTTTCTGACCCTGAAAAGAATGTAAAAATGGCCTTTGCATCGAATTATTTGATGCCACATGCGGCAATTCTTGACCCACGTATGACGCAAACTTTGCCACCCCATCTTACGGCGATGACAGCGATGGATGCGATGACGCATGCCATTGAAGCCTATACGTGCATGGCGGCGAACCCGATTTCAGATGCCTATGCAACTGCCGCAATCAAGAAAATTAGCAATAGCTTATTTGGTGTATTAGATAATACCAGCGATGCACATGGTCGCTTAGAACTTGCACAAGCTTCTACGATGGCAGGAATTGCATTTTCGAATTCGATGGTTGGATTAGTGCATTCATTAGGTCATGCACTGGGTGCAGTCGCTCACCTGCCCCACGGCTTATGCATGAACTTATTCCTGCCGTATGTGTTGGAATACAACAAAGAAGTAAATGGCGATAAGATTGCTGAATTGCTATTACCACTGGCTGGCCCTGATATTTATGCACAAACGCCGGCCAACCTCCGCGCTGAAAAAGCCATTTCAACACTTTTAGCCATGCGTGACCGCTTGTTTAGTTTGACCAAATTACCTCGTACTTTGAGTGAAACTGGCAAGGTGACAGAAGCTCAATTAGATGAAGTGGCAGAGAAAGCACTGAATGATGGATCGATTATTTATAATCCTAAAGAAGCCAGCTTAGAAGACCTCAAAACTATTCTAAAAAAAGCTTGGTAATTGCTGAAAAATAAGCGAATATAGCGAAAAATTAAGCCTGATGTTTTTTTAAACATCGGGCTTTTCACTTGCAGAACACAATATCAGTTATTTTTTAATCAAACTGGCATAATTTCTGCTAAAAATAATTTCAAAGTTACTGACAAAATGTACCAATTTGGAGTAGATTGGCGCACTTTTGTTTTAAAACGTAGGGGGGATCGTTCGTCTCAAACGATCCTTAGAATATGACTGATCCTTGATCAACGATAAGAGGATAACGCCGTTGACAAATATCTCTGGGACTCAATCGGCAGCTAAACTGCAAAAAACGCTTGGACTCTGGCACATTATTATTATTGGTTTGGCTTATATTCAGCCGATGACCTTGTTCGATACCTTCGGTCTAGTTTCTGAAGAAAGTCATCGACACGTGCCGACATCTTACATTATTGCCCTGATTGCAATTTTGTTTACCTCTATCAGTTATGGACATATGATCCGTCGCTATCCATCATCGGGTTCGGCGTATACCTATGCTCAAAAATCCATTCACCCGAACGTTGGTTTCATGGTGGGCTGGTCATCATGGCTAGATTACCTGCTGTCTCCAATGGTGAATATTATTCTTGCAGTGATTTACCTTGAAGCACTATTTCCAACAGTAAACCACTGGGTATGGGTCATTGTGCTAACGGCATTCATGACTGGAATTAACTTACGCGGCGCGCGTTTTGTTGCTAACTTTAACAGCCTGATTGTACTTGTGCAGTTATTAGTAATTGGTATTTTCACGTGGATGGTCTACAGCAAGCTTCAAATGGGCTTCAATGCTGATGGCCCGATTTCTGCGGCAGAACGCTACCAATTATGGAGCCTTGAGCCATTCTGGAATGAGCTGACGTCTGTGGGTGCGCTGATTACAGGTGCAACATTACTGTGCTTCTCGTTCACTGGTTTTGACTCATTAAGTTCATTGGCAGAAGAAACAAAAGATACTGAGAAAACACTGCCGAAAGCGATTTTCTTAACTGCTTTAATCGCAGGGATTATCTTCATTATTAGTACCTACTTCATGCAGCTGTTCTTCCCTGCTGAGCCGGGTAACTATTTCAAGAATATTGCTGAAACACAGCCAGAGATACTCTTGCTCGTCGGCGGCTCACTGTTCCAATCCTATGTTTTAACTTTTGCGATTGTGACAGTAATGGCATCAGGTATTTCTGCACATGCCGGTGTATCACGTCTGATGTACGTAATGGGGCGTGATGGCGTCATTAACAAGAAGATCTTTGGTCATATTAGTCCGAAAAACTTCACACCATCGTACAACATCATGATTGTAGGTGCGGTTGCATTAACTGCGGGCTTTATGGATCTTGATATTGTCATTTCGATGATTAGTTTTGGTGCATTGACAGCCTTTACTTTCGTGAACTTATCTGTGATTTCACGTTATGCACTTCGTGATGGCCGCACAAAAACAGCCAAAGATATTTTTAGCTTTGTCGTTATTCCAATGCTTGGCTTTATCAGTATCTTTGCGATGTGGTTAGAAATTGAAGAAACTGCATTGAAATATGGTTTATGGTGGGCAATGTTCGGTATTTTATACCTTGGTTATAAAACTAAAGGTTTTAAACACCCTGCACCACAACATAACGAATTTGATGACAAACTATAAGTTTTCCATCTCATAAAAAAGGCGCTTTAAGCGCCTTTTTTGTTTTAAATATACCAATTAAGGTTGTATGAATTTTCTAGATTGCTGAAATTGAATTGAAATTTCTTCACACTTGTCTGGTGTATTGCCTTTTAATTCAACCGATGCTCCATCACCGTGTGACCATATACCATCTTCAACAGTCTCTAAATTTACAGCTGCTTCAAATATATGCTGTTGTTGTGGATAGAGTTTGATATCTATAGGTGTATCACATACTTGTTTTGGAAAATATGGTCTAACCTGCTCGAATAATTGCATGGTTAATGGCATATCACATTGCAAATGAATGGTGACTGGTACGCTATTGGTATTTTTTAAGATCAATTGAACATTTTGCGAATTAAGATCCGCTTGGGCAGCAGGTATTTCTACATACGTTTTTGTGTCAATCGACTGACGATCAAATGGATTGAGGAAGGCTAATTTACGTTCCACGCCATAACAAGAATCCTGCACGGAAGCTGAAAACTCTAAATATCGTGTCCCCAAGATAATTGTTCCGCGGCCATCCCCTGCATGACCGATATCAATGATTGGATCACCTGTGCCTTCGATCGTTACCCCACCGCTCGAAAAAAAATCAATTTCACAGCCTGACAATATGGACATCAGGCTGCAAAGTGTCAGTATTTTAAAATTTAATTTTCGCATCATGTTGATAAACTCCAAAGCGAAATGCACGATTTGCTTCAGGATTCCCGTCATCCATTGCGCAACGCTCCGCGGCAAGTTTTAAAAGTTGTAGTGAGTATTTCTGCCAAAGCTCTAAGCTCATTTCATGTAATTTATTAATCGATTCTTCTGTTAATTCGTCAGCACAAATGGCTTGTTCTAAGTAAGGTATTTCATCAGGATTCAATAAATTATGCAAACCCGCTTCTAAATGCGCTTGAACATTTCGTGTTAAAATTTTACGTGCTTCTAACTGCGAAGGATCTGGAATAAAACGACGTTGTTGTAAATACACCTGTCCATCTTTTTCAGTGGCAATTTCCAAACGAACAAGCTCATTGAGTACCGAACGTGGATGGCGCTCGGTGGAGATACGTTTCACTAACATTTCAAAACTATTTTCCGACTCACTACTAAAGGGCAATGAATCCCCCCAGCCTTCTGCAAGCCACAAACCAATCACACGTGATGGCACACTAATTGGCTCCGAAACAGTTGCTTCAGTCAGATCCTTACCCTCAGAAATCACTTCTTTATAAGCAGTCACGTCTTTACGGTGCAGGCCAGAAAGTAAACTGATCGCGGAAATCGTCGGTTTTTGATCGATACGCTCTAACTCTTGTACAGCTTGTTGGAAAAAAACCGGTTTCAATGCAGCAGTAAACTCGGTATATCCCACACCTGAGCGAATCAGCCATTGGCTCAGCTCATTCATCAGCACCAATACTTGCTGTAAATTTTGATCTGCCTCATTAGTGAGAAGTTTGCTCATTGAATTGCCATGAAAATTAGACTGCATAAGTGAAATTTTCGCATTGTTTAATCTACTTCACAATTTTTATCTGATGAGATCTTGAGGATATTCAGTAAAAAAATGATTATTTACATTAAAATGCGTAAAAGAAACACTGATCGAGATATCTAAACTTTCAACACTATGCCACCAACCAATTGGGATAAATAAGGTTTCCCCTGATTGCAAAATGCACTCGAACGGTGTCACATTTTCTAACAGTGGATAGGCTACTAGATCAGCCTTTGCGACGTCTGAAACCTGACTGAATACCCAATGATCGTTATACATATACGGCATTTGCCATGCAGGAATCAAAGTCACTTTTTTACGTCCATAGATTTGTGCCAACATATTATTGGTTAAGTCATAATGCAGTGGTGTAAATGTGCCTGCAGGGCCAAACCATAAAAAATGTCGATCTTTGATCTCTTTTTGACAATAAGCTTTGGCGAAGTCACCTAGATCTTCACTAATCTTTTGCATGAACTGCTTATTTTGAGCGGCGTTATTCGCAGTTAAATAAATGTCATTGCTGTGCTTAGTGGCTTTAATTTGTGCGACAAAATCTTGCATCAAAATAATACGTTTCAATTGTACCGATTTTTTTTCAAAATCTTGATGCTGCTCACGATGCATCTGGACTTCAACCAACTCATTTTCAAAATGCTGTGCAAAATAATCAGGACTCCATTTATGCAATGCAGGCCAATGTTGTATCCCACCTTTTAAAATGACTGGTCGCATCTGGCTATAATACCGCTCTATAAATGTTTCAAAATCAGGTGTTTCTATGCAATCGATTGTGGATGGAATATGGTCGTTCAATTGATTCAATTGACCCATCACCTGTAATAGCCAACGCTGTTTATTCTGCTGTTGCTGTAGTTGCTTCAGTTTTTTAAAAATTACGTTATTGTTTACACGCTTTAGAAACTGAATGATCAAATGATTTGAAATATTTTTTTGCTTAATTTTTTCTAAAATTTCATCTGTCTCTAAGCCCTCAAGACTGTATTCCAAAAGTTCATTTTGCAGCTGTTCTGAAAGTTGGTCTGCATCAGAAAATAAGTATTGATCCGCCCTTGGGCTTAATCCATGTGATTGTAAAATTAGACTTATTTTCTGTACATCGCAACCATTTTCAATATTTTCATTCAACCAATTTTGCCATTCCGTCGGTAAGGACTGATACCAATTTTTACTTTGCTTTAGATGTTCACTCTGGCTTTCTACATTCATTTTCACCACTCCACCCTCTTTACAAGTGAAGTATAAATGATCTATTTTAAAAATGCTAAATTTTCGCATTTTATAATTATTTAAACACCGCGAATGTTATGAATCCGTCAGATATCACGCGGAATGACATAACAAAGTAAAGGAGAAAGTTCATGAAAATTCGTCATTTAGTCATCGTTAGCAGTCTGTCTTTAGCTTCAATATCAGTATATGCAGGTTTTGCCGATACCATGCGTGATTTAAGAAATACACTGAATCAATTTAATGAAACATCCAAAGAAGTATCGAATACCGCAAAAGAATGGACAGGCAGTCAGGCCACGACTAATTCAAATTATGCTGCAAATGGTTTCAGTATGGGACAGCAACTTAGACCTAAAATTAATAATCTACCGCTTTATCAAACTGCCGATAAATCGAGCCAAGTCATTAATAAACTGTCAAAAAATGCAGATATTATTTTTGCGGGAAACATGACTAAAACAGGTTTGATAGAAGTCACTACAGAACATGGCAATGGCTGGATTGAATCACACCTTGTTCAATAAATCTTGATTTTAAATGTTTATACAACCGCATCAGCCGTACATAACAACTTTACTCTATTGAGCACTAGTCATGAATAATAATCACAAAATCAGCATTATCGCTGCTGTATTTACGACATTGGTGGGCTGTGGTGGATCAAGCTCCAATGATGATGGCGCGACACCTACACCTACACCTACACCTACACCTACACCTACACCAACGCCAACGCCAACGCCAACGCCAACGCCAACGCCAACGCCAACGCCAACGCCAACGCCAACAACTGTAGCGGATAAATTCACAGGAGAATGGATTCAAGGGAATTCTGCCCTCGGTAACAATAATTGCGATTTACCACAAATTTCAATTCATAAAACCAGTGAAAACTCAGTCAGTGCAGTGAACGAAGAACTAAAATATGCGGTACACAATAGTTCAAGTAAAACTTGCAGCGGTGAATTTGTTTCCAAACGCTATCAATTACTTCATGACATGGTTATAAGTGAAATACAGCCGGCTGCAACACTAAATAACTTTGAATATCATTCGATTAAGTTTCAACCAGTCAGAGGTGGCGCGACGAGCAACCGCGTTTTAACTTTTTTAAATAATCATTCTTTCTGTGTAATTAACGCGACGATTTCAAATCCAAGCTATATCATCATGCAACGAGGTCTAATTACCGACCCACTCAAGGACAGCCGCTGCTATACAAAAAATTCCAATGAATTCTTCACCAATTTAAAACCGAAAACCAAAATCACAACTGCAGATTTTAAGTCTGAGAATTTTATTAATACCACCGACACAGTAAACTTCTTGGCTCAGCTCAATACAATGGGACAAAGCGGTTATAAGTTAATTGGCTATGATACTAAAACCCTGGACAATGGTAATGTTAATAACTACATGAAACTTGCCAATGAAAATACGCGTTTCAATCATATTGTTGCAGACCGTACAGCACCCTCTACCGCTGACATATATTTTACATGGCGTAATCAGTTAAATGAAAAAGGCAAATCAGGTTATCAATACTTGCATAGCGTCAGACCGACCAATGCCCTGAATTTCAAAGATTATTTCATTAAAAAGGAAAACGATACCGCGACATATACCTACGACAGCGGCTATGTTTCCCCGCTCGTAGACCCAGTGCAATTGGAAACTATGCTCAATACACTGGGTGCCCAAGGCTGCCGTATTATTCAGTTCAAAAGCTATTTCACAGGTTTACGACCTGAAGTTCTGAACGGCAAACAAAATAGTCCTAAAGTTGCAACCTGTATAAATAGCAGCGCACACCATGGCACTTACAGCTATCGCTATAAAACTTACCCAACCGGCAGCAATAGTGTAGAGCGCAGCATAAAATTACAGGAGATGATCGATGAGCAAGCTAAAGACGGTTACCGCTTAGTCAGCCGTGCTTTAGATATGAGTTCAACCACCAAAAACGGCATGCTGTTTATGAAAGACAGTGAAAACACTAATGTCGGTGAGTTTAAAGTCTTTAGTGAAACTGTCTTTGCAACGTCGACATTTAACGACGTCTTGCTGAAACGTCTCCAGCAGCAAGGTCAACTCGGTTGGTTATACACCAGTGGTCAACTACTGTTTGCAAACAATCCAAAACATCTACAAACAGAACTGAGTGACTTTAATTTAATTGATTAATTCACGAGGTAATTTGAGCTTTTAAAAGTCCTTGAGCTTTTCCATGTCCTTGTTGTTTCGACATCAAGGACATTAATTATTGAGATGAATCAAAAGGGTTTCAGCAAACCACTTATTTTAGGCGGCAATTAAAACCCATCTTGGTATCTACAATATTTTTTTCATAACCTAAACTTTGAATAAATTGATTTCGATCTGCTACTAACTGCTGATCGGCAGGGCTAAGACGCGCTTTATTTTTTTGAGCCAAGCTGTATGTTTCATTGACTAAGTCTTGATATAGCCCACATACTTCCTGACGCTTTGCTTTTTTCAATTGACGACCACCATACCATGAACGTTCAAAATCGTCGGCTTTTAGTGTTTTCCCCCATTCCTCAATACGCTGATTTTGTCTTTGCTGCATTTCCAGCATGCCCTGCTGGATTTCAGCCTTAGTAAAAGGCTTAATCACCTCAGCCTTCGGTACAACTGGAACATTTTCTGTAGTTGCAGTAACGGTGACTGGTATCTGTTCCGTTGTGGTTGATACGGTTGGATTAGCCCAACTCATTGATGAAATGAATCCGGTCGCAAACACGACACCAAAAGCTTTTAAATTTATAGATTTCAAGTTTTAAGTACCCGTTTTATTTCTTCACAGTGTTCTTATACACATTTTTATATTGATGCTGAAGTTTTTAAGCCCTTATTTTACAAAACTTCATTGCTGTAAATGGTTCACTGTGTTCACTCCCAATAAAAAAGCCGCTCGATAGAGCGGCTTTTTGAACAGATCACACTTAGACCAATTCTTTAAAGTCTTGCTGACGCCAAGCTTCATATAAAATCACAGCAGTAGCATTAGACAAGTTTAAACTGCGTGAATTTGGTGCCATAGGTAGGCGAATCCAATGTTCTTTCGGGAACATCATACGGACATCTTCCGGCAAACCACGTGTTTCTGGCCCCATCAACAGCGCCACAGGACGGTTTAAATTGGAGGTATGCGGTGTTTCAAAACCTTTGGTGGTTAATGGATAAATGGCATCCATCTCAATACCTTGCGCTTTTAAGCCCGCAAGACATTCTTCAAAGTTTTCCCACACTTTCATGTGCGCCCATTCATGATAATCCAAACCGGCGCGGCGAAGTTTTTTATCATCCAGCTCAAAACCTAATGGCTTGACCAAATGCAACTGCGCTCCAGTATTGGCACATAAACGAATGATATTCCCTGTATTTGCAGGAATTTCTGGCTCGTATAAAACAACATGGATCACAGTTTTTTTCTCTACTCTTTAGTTAAATAATGGCTTAAAGCTCAGGCTATAGTTTCTATAGCTGTAGCATAAGTTTAGATGGTACAACAAGCGCTTGCTTATCTACATTGCTTAGCTTTCGCTTTACACGAGGACAATCCACTTACTCATATCCTTTGTACTTAGCTTTCGCCTTGCAATTGGACAATACAATAACTTGCTTATCCTCTTTGCTTCGCTTTCGCCTTACATATGGACAATAGCCAGCTTACATATCCTCTTTGCTCAGGCATAGCCTTCGCCTTGCATTTGGACAATTGAGCAGCTTGCTTATCCTCTTTGCTCAGGCATAGCCTTCGCCTTGCATTTGGACAATTGAGCAGCTTGCTTATCCTCTTTGCTCAGGCATAGCCTTCGCCTTGCGCTCGGGCAACGCGTTGCGTTGCTTATCCTCGCTCATGCCATTGAAGTTGTTCACGCAGACTCACCACATCACCAATAATCGTCAATGTAGGCGCCTGAATTTGGTATTCACTGACTTTAGATGCAATATCTGCCAATGTCCCGACCACGACTTTTTGTTCAGGTGTCGTCCCTTTAGAAACCAATGCGACAGGCATGTCTGAACGCTGCCCATGCGCGATGAGTTTCTCACAAATTTTTTCTAGACCGACCAAGCCCATATACAGCACAAGCGTTTGATTTTGATAAACCAACTCATTCCAAGGCAGCTCAGGCGAACCTTCTTTCAGATGGCCTGTCAGGAAGCGTACACTTTGCGCATAATCACGATGCGTTAAAGGAATCCCTGCATAAGCCGAACAACCAGATGCAGCAGTAATCCCTGGAACGACTTGGAAGGCAACGCCTGCCGCAAAGAGTTCCTGAATTTCTTCACCGCCGCGGCCAAAGATGAACGGATCTCCACCTTTTAAGCGGCAGACGCGTTTGCCTTCACTTGCGTATTTTACCAGTAAGGCATTAATGCCTTCTTGCGGAACAGCATGATTGGATCGTGCTTTACCTACATAGATTTTTTCAGCGTCACGGCGGCAGAGGTCCATAATCGGCTGAGAAACCAAACGGTCATAGATCACCACATCCGCTTGCTGCATTAAACGCAGGGCTTTTAAGGTCAGCAGTTCAGGATCACCCGGCCCTGCACCCACCAAATACACCTCACCTTTCGGCTGTTTCCATTCCAATAAGGCCTGTTCAATCAAACGATTGGCTTCAGTCAAATTGTCATTAAATACCTGCTCTTTGAGCGGACTTGCATACAAGTCTTCCCAAAAAATACGGCGTTCATCTGGATTGACGATTTTGGCTTTAACGGCTGCGCGCCATTGACCTGAAAACTTAGCCAGTTTGCCCATGCCATGCGGAATTGAGCTTTCTAACTGGGTGCGGATTTGGCGTGAAAGCACTGGCGATGTGCCATTAGATGCAACAGAGATGACCAGCGGAGAACGGTCAATTATCGCAGGAACCATAAAACGGCAATGCGGCGGATCATCAACACTATTGACCAAGACATTTTCAGCTTCGCAGGCTTCAAAAACCGCCTGATTGACCGCTTTGTCATTGGTTGCTGCAATCACTAAACGAAACTGACGCAGCGCAATGGCATTTTCTTGATAAACCGATTCGTGATAAATCGAGTTGAGATATTGACCTTGGGTTTTATTAACCAAGGTCAATAAATCATCTTCAATTTCGGGTGAGCAAACTGTCAGCTGAGCGCCCGCTTTTGCAAGCAGCACAGCCTTTCTATATGCAATTCGACCACCACCAACAATCAGACAAGGTTGCTGCTGCAACTTCAAAGAGATTGGAAAGATATCCACACACGACCTCAATAGTTTAAATCTGATTGTCTTAAGCAATTTTTGTGCACAAATGTATGCACTTTATCAACTATTAATCGATAAATTCAGCACCGCCCATATATGGACGAAGTACTGCTGGAATTTCAATTGAACCGTCTGCACGTTGATAGTTTTCCATCACGGCAAGTAAAGTACGACCAACTGCCAAACCTGAACCATTCAGCGTGTGTACAAACTCAGTTTTCTTTTGGTCAGCACGGTAACGCGCTTTCATACGGCGTGCTTGGAAGTCACCCATGCATGAGCAAGATGAAATTTCACGGTAGGTATTTTGACTTGGCACCCAAACTTCTAAATCATAAGTTTTGATTGCACCAAAGCCCATGTCTCCGCCACACAGAACGACTTTACGGTATGGTAAGCCTAATGCTTGAAGAATACCTTCGGCATGACCCGTTAATTCTTCCAAAGCATCCATCGAAGTTTCAGGTTTTACAATCTGAACCATTTCTACTTTGTCAAATTGGTGTTGACGGATCAAACCACGTGTATCACGGCCATACGAACCCGCTTCGCTACGGAAACATGGCGTATGTGCTGCATATTTTAAAGGTAGACGTTCTGGGTCAATGATTTCATCACGCACGAAGTTGGTTACAGGCACTTCTGCAGTCGGGATCAGGTAGTATTCTTTTTCGCCTTGAAGTTTGAATAAATCCTCTTCAAATTTAGGCAATTGGCCTGTACCACGTAAAGAATCTGCATTAACTAAATAAGGTACATACGCTTCTGTATAGCCATTTTCCAAGGTATGTGTATTTAACATAAATTGGGTAATTGCACGCTGTAAACGCGCCAATGGGCCTTTGAGTACGCTAAAACGAGTACCTGTCAATTTGGTTGCGGTTTCAAATTCTAAACCGCCCATCATTTCACCCAAGTCAGTATGGTCTTTGATCTCAAAATCAAACTGACGTGGTGTACCCCACTTTAGAACTTCAACATTGTCATTTTCGTCTTTGCCTTCTGGCACAGACTCATGAGGTAAATTTGGAATCGATAAAGATTTGGCTTCAAGTTCAGCCTGAAGCTCAGAAAGTGCAACTTCTGCGGCTTTAATTTCATCACCAATAGCAGACATACGTGCCATGATTTCAGATGCATCACCGCCAGCTTTTTTAATTTGACCAACTTGTTTTGCACCAGCATTACGTTCAGCTTGTAACGACTCAGTTTTAGACTGAATTTCCTTACGGCGAGCTTCAAGGTCTGCCCACTCTGCTACGTTAAGTTGAACACCACGTTTTGCTAAGGCTAAGTTTACAGCCTCAATATTATTTCTGAGTAATTTCGGGTCGATCATAGCCAATCTTAAGTAAAGAAAAAAACTGGCTATAGTGTAAGCTCTTAACACTTAAAAATACAGTGACCGAGCTTACAGGTGCCCCTTATTAGACCAATAATCTTGCTTCAAATTGTCTTATTTGGTTTCGTAATTTGGCAAACTTGGTAAATATTCAGGTTTAAATAGCCCTTTAGCCATAAAATATGGAAGTTTTAGCTCAGGCATGCCCTCTGCGTAGCTCGCCAATTCATACAATGGATAAGCAAATACGATCCCGTTCGCGCCATAATAAAAATTATCGCTTAACTGTAGTTTTGAACGTTCAATATCGTGACTATCCAACCACATATAGTTGGCATCAAAAAGTGCGCTAATCACTTTCGCGTCTGCACCTTTGACCAAGACATCTTGTAAAGCCAAACGTTTTTTGGCTTTTAAATCAAAATTGACATATTCAACATGCGACATGCCATGAGCCGCATGCGCTGCGTAGGTATAGCTTTCGATTGCAAAAGTTGCGATATGTCCCCACTGACTAATATATCGAACAGAAGTGGTACTTTGACTTAGGCCTGCATCCGTATTGTCTGATAAATCGATTTTTTGATTCGGCTCAGTTGAAAATGCAATCGGGTCTGCTTTTTTAATCCGATCAGTAAAATATTGATTAATCCAATCAACATTGGTTTCAACTGTTTGAATCCTATATTGGGTACAACCTTCCGCATCGCAAGCTTGAGCTTTTGGTAATCGCATCTCAACAGATTTAGATTGAATAAGTGGAATCGCATCAGCGACGACCGCTGGCTTCTGTTCCGTCGTTGCACCTTCAACAGGTTCATTTCGAGGATGGCAGGCCGTTAATGACCCGACTAAAACCACAGCTGAAACAGCCCAAGCTATATTATTCATATGATTTTTTTTCATCCCAAAATTCCCTATAGCAACAATCAAAACCACAAGTTACTTCATTTAAGCAAACTGTGAATATCAGCATACTACTAAATTTCACTTAAATTCAGCTTGCGTCCTTTACATTTCTTCATAAAAAAAGCAGACCGATGTCTGCTTTTTTTCGTTCATGAGAATTATTGATCAATAATGTCCGTACCTTTTGGAGGTACAAAGTTAAAAGTTGATGCTGGAATAGACGCATTGACCTTCACATTATTGAAACGTACATAGGTTGTTTGACCTAATGAGTCTTGGAGAATCATTAAGGTCGGCGCATTTTTCGCACCAAAACTAATGGTTAAGCTTTGAAACACGCCATCATCACTTTTTGGATATAAGGTGTAATAGGTTTTGGTCTTATTCGGCTGTGTAATACGATAAGACTTCATGATTTGAGCTGTATTACCTGACAATAATAATGCAGGCGTATTCGCAACTTGGTCATCTAAGCTTTGGCGTACCGCTTGTTGTAGGTCTGGGTCATAGATCCAAACCGTTTTACCTGTAGTCGCAATGGTTTGCTTAGATGGGCTGGTTGTTTCCCAATAGAATTTACCCGGACGCTGAACTTTCATGACCCCAGTAAAAGTCTGGTTCATATGCTGAGCACTTAAACCTTTCTTTTGAGTTGCTTTCGGGTTGGTCACTTTTGTAGTTTGCTGAAAGTTAGCAGTAAAACTTTTAATACCCGATAATTGTTTCACCAAATTGGCAGTTGCCTGCTGCTCCGACGCTGCAACTGGTGCCGCGAATACTGTCGTACTCATAACCGGTGCCAGTGTCGCTGCACCTAATGCCATAGCACAGATGGTTTTACGAAGCATTTTCATAGATTCACCTTTTATATTTGCATCAACGCAATTTGTTAGATGGCTCCATCTTAAACCACTTTCATTGACTAAATTTAGAGAAAATAAGAAGTTTTGTATGGTTATTAATGCAAATTGCTGTTTTTTATTCATCATGATGGAGAAATATAAAGTAAAAAGGCACTTGATTTGACTCAAATGCCTTTCAAATAATTAAACCATGATTTAGCAATTTCAACATTCCAATTTTCAGTTATTTCCATTGCCACCCAATAGCAGCTCCTGCACCAAAGTCACTTTCAGAGTTGCTGGTTACCCCAATTTTATACACATATTTTTTGTTTTCAGTGACACCACTGAAGCCAAGAGCATAGCCTTGTTCACCGTCCCAAGTCCCCATACCTGCACTGAACATGTTGTAACCTGCATCTGTGGGTTGAGGTAAGGAGGCGATTGCAATACTTGAAGCAACAGCACCGTAAACATTATCTTTAAATTTATTGAAATTATGGTTCAATTCATTCACACGTTAATTGGTATAACTATTGGCTTGATTAAGTACATTTGCCCCATGCTGATCTGTATATGCTTTTGAACTATTTAACACTTCTAGATCTGCTTGACGCATTTGTTTCACGTTTACCGCATCGGTGTCTGCCGTACCAGCTGCCACATGGATAATTTGCTGCTCTGCACCAGCCGAGCCAACGGAAACCGTATTATTGCGGTCAGAGCTTGAACCATTGCCAAGTACAACAGCATTATTTGCAGAGGTGTTGATATTGTTACCAACCACATAGGTATTATTACCAGTGACTGTATTATTGGTACCTAATGCACCAGATCCATCACCACTGACTGTATTGTTTACACCGAGGGCAATAGACTGATTACCATCAGCTTTATTACCTGCACCAACTGCAATCGCATCTTGTCCATTCGCAGTTGGTTTAGGTGCTGTATTGGCAACGTTTGATTGAATTTTAATGTACGGATCTGTTTCTTTTAAGCTCAACAACCATTCAACTTCAGTACCGACAAATCCATTTTTTATCGCAAGTTCATACGCACTGAAACCATTTTCACCTGTTAGCCCTTGTGCGCCAACTACACCATGTAGACTTTCTAGCCATTGGTCCTCATTGCCTTCATAACCATTGCTCACCGCAACTTGATAAGCACTTGCACCATCTAGACCATTGCTGCCATTCAGACCGTTCAACCCATCCTTACCATCGATGCCGTCTCGGCCATTGAGTCCATCTTTACCAGTAGCACCTGTAGCGCCTGTTGCTCCAGTATCACCTTTGTCACCCTTAGCTCCGGTTGCACCTGTAGCGCCTACTGCGCCAGTATCACCTTTGTCACCCTTAGCTCCGGTTGCACCTGTAGCGCCTTTGTCACCTTTAGCTCCAGTCTCACCCTGTGCACCTGTTGCTCCTGTCTCACCAGCAGGATCTTGAGGTCCCATTGGCCCTACTGGCCCAGGAATACCACTATTGCAACGATTACAAGTATGCTCAGGATATGACGAGCCACTCCCACCAGCCCATGCAATTGAGCCTAGAGAAAGTAAAATACTCACAGCAAGTAATTTTGGTACAGCTTTAATAGCGATTGAAGTTGTTTCACCAAGTTGTAGTGTCTTTTAAAATGCAATTTGTTGGCTTTTATCAGGACAATTCCTTTTCTGATAGTCAGCACCGATAAAAACTGTATTCAATATTTTATTCATGTCCTTATCCTTTTTTTGTATTTGTACTCCTCTATTACGCTCTTTATTTTTTGTGATTCAAATCACTATTTATGGTGAATTTATTGATTTGTAGCTCACTTGTAACAATCTAAAAAATACCTCACATTTTATTCAGACGAAAAAAAACCCGCAAAAATGCGGGTCTTTTTTCTATTCGAGCTTACGCTTCAACAGATACGTAGCGACGACCGAATTGGCCTTTCACTTCGAATTTCACAACGCCGTCAGCAGTTGCAAATAAAGTATGGTCACGGCCCATACCTACATTTACACCAGCGTGGAATTCAGTACCACGTTGACGAACGATGATGTTACCAGCAGTCACAGATTGACCGCCGTAGATTTTAACACCCAACATTTTTGGGTTCGAGTCACGACCGTTTTTAGTCGAACCACCGGCTTTTTTAGTTGCCATGTCTACTTACTCCTCGTAATTAGCCTGAAATAGCTGTAATTTTCAACTCAGTGAACCATTGACGGTGACCTTGTTGTTTACGATAGTGTTTACGACGACGCATTTTGATGATGCGGATTTTGTCGTGACGACCATGGCTAACTACTTCAGCAGTTACTTTAGCGCCAGCTACTACTGGTGCACCAATTTGAATGCTGTCACCGTTAACAAGCATCAACACGTCATCAAAAGTAACAGTTGAGCCAGTTTCAGCTTTCAATAATTCTACTTTAAGGGTTTCACCCTCAACTACACGGTGTTGTTTACCACCGCTTTGGATTACTGCGTACATTTAAGTACTCCAAACATGCCCGTGTTGTCGTGCCGGTAAAGGGATATACCGATCTTAAAACGATCGTCACTGGGGTTTCGCAAAGGCAAAGATTTTAAGGGATAACCCGAAAAACAACAAGTCATTTCCGTAAAATATTAGATGAGTATGCGTTTATTATATAAACAGTGTCATTAAAACCATTAAAATGAGTGCTCTATTTCACTTATCATGCTTTTGGCAAGGTTTGACATAGATTTTTAGCAACAATTCGCTAATATACACTGGACTTACATCAACATCATGCTGTTCAAACAACATGCTAAAGATAAAAGTCTGTTAAAAAATAAGTACAATACTTCCGCTTGATGAAAAAAATCACTTAAGATTAAGTCAATTGAGTAAGTTCTTATCTGTTATTCATATAACAAATTGCTACACTACGTCTGTAATTCAAAAATTATTGAGGTTTCTCTTCATATGACCATCGACTTTAAGCAAGATATTCTCGCGCCTGTTGCCACTGACTTTGCTGCGATGGACAAATTTATTAATGAAGGGATCACGTCTAAAGTTGCCTTGGTCATGGCAGTCAGTAAACATGTGGTTGAAGCAGGCGGTAAACGCATGCGTCCAATTATGTGTTTACTTGCAGCAAAGGCATGTGGCGCAGAAGATTTAGAAAAACACCGTAAACTTGCAGCAATTATAGAAATGCTACATACCGCAACCTTGGTTCATGACGACGTAGTTGATGAATCGGGATTACGCCGTGGTCGCCCAACCGCAAATGCGACATGGAATAATCAAACTGCCGTACTAGTGGGGGATTTTCTAATTTCACGAGCTTTTGATTTATTGGTGGATCTAGACAGCAAGGTATTACTCAAAGACTTTTCAACGGGTACCTGTGAAATTGCTGAAGGTGAAGTTTTACAACTTCAATCACAGCACCAACCCGAAACTACTGAACAAACTTATTTAGATATTATTCACGGTAAAACATCACGTTTATTTGAGTTGGCCACCGAAGGTGCCGCGATTTTGACGGGTACACCAGAGTACCGTGAACCGCTTAGAAAATTTGCCGGACACTTTGGAAATGCCTTTCAAATTATTGACGATATTTTAGATTACACCTCAGATGCTGAAACATTAGGTAAAAATATTGGCGATGATTTGATGGAAGGTAAACCAACTTTACCTTTAATCTCTGCCTTAAAGAATACCACTGGCGAAGAACATGACATTATTCGCCGCAGTATTGCCACAGGCGGTACGGCAGATTTAGAGCATGTTATTCAGATTGTACAAAGCTCTGGGGCACTTGATTATTGTAGCCAACGAGCGACTGAAGAAACTGAGGCAGCACTAGCCGCTTTAGCAGCGCTACCAGATACTGAATATCGTCAAGCTTTAATCAACCTCGCAAACTTGGCATTACACCGAATTCAATAATTAACAATATTCATCGTAATTCCCCTTGCCTATGCATATAAAACTCAATGATATCTTTTTGACCATGCAGCAACAGCTCGATACCCCTCGGGCTGTGCTGGATGAAAACCTGCTGATCGAATTGATCAACCGAATTCGACCAGAAGATACAAAAAATACCGACGAAATTAAGAAAAAATTTCAGGCTTTCATCCAAGCTTTACTCATCACGCCAGATGCAGCCTCTACCCTGCAAAGTTTTGTCCTAAAGCTCATTAGCCGATATAAACAAACCAGTTTATATGCGGACACGGGTATTTTGTCTCTCGATGGTTTCTGGGGACAACTGTTCCAACGGCTTGGCGCACATTTTCTTCCTCTGATCAATGACGAAACTCAATTACAAGATTTAGTCCGTCGAGTTTTTTATCGTCATAGCGACAAATATTGGCTGGACAGTATTGATGATCAGCAATGGATGCAGCTCTTTCGACTATTTAATCAAGGTCATAGCAATCAGGAAGAAAAAAAGAAAATTCGCCGTGAGTTAATTAAAGCCATTACCGTTTTGTCCTATCGGGTAAGTGGTATTGGCTTATATCCTGAATTTATTAATGCACAACCTGAACTGACCGAATATGAATCACCTTTTTTGGTGCAAAACCGCGAAATAAACGATTTTATTCAGCAGTATAAAAAGCTGCATCAAAGTGCTGAAGAAATGAGTGCTGTGCTACCGCCAGATGCTTCTCAAGCGTTGGTAATGCTGGAACAATGTCGTGATGTGGTGCTGAAAATTCGGCGTGCGACCAAACGAATTGGTGTAAGTGTCAGCCTGACTTACTTATTGTCGCTTTTAGAACAGTGTTTAGATCGCTTAGAAATCTTACTCAACCTGATTGTTGAAGAAGATGATGTCCGCTATGTATCTATGGGTAGTTTACTCAGTGATGTGACGTCAGCGATTTATAGCGAGCGCAGTGTGCGCGATTTGCTCGCCACCAATAGTGAATTGGTTGCCCTACAAGTCACCGAAAACGCAAGTAAAACTGGCGAACACTATGTAAGTACGGACAAACAAGGCTTTATGAGCATGTACCGATCTGCGGCAGGTGCCGGTGTGATCATTGCATGTATGGCAACTTTAAAAGTGCTGATGGCCCGTGTCAGCATGGCACCGCTCATGCAAGCCATTTCATATAGTCTGAACTACTCTTTCGGCTTTATGCTGATTCATGTCTTACATTTTACTGTTGCCACTAAACAGCCTGCGATGACAGCTGCCGCCCTTGCCTCGACGGTTCAGCATCGTAAAGGCTCGAAAATGGCGCAGATTGCCGAACTTGCCGCGCTAATTATTAACATCATTCGAACCCAGTTTATTGCAATCTTAGGCAACATCAGTATTGCGATTCCTGTTGCAGCATTGATCGCATTAAGTTGGGACATGGCTTTACATGAGCCATTAATGAATCATGCAAAAGCAGCTAAAACCTTACACGACCTCAATCCATTTACCTCACTGGCTGTGCCACATGCTGCGATAGCTGGAGTATGTTTGTTTTTATCAGGTTTGCTTGCTGGGTACTTTGACAACATGGCGATCTATCGCAAAGTTGGACCACGGATTCAAGCACATCCAAAGTTAAAACGCATCATGGGTCAAGAGAGACTGGATAAGCTTGCCGCTTACATTGAGCGAAACTTAGGTGCTTTGGCAGGTAACTTCTTATTCGGGATCATGCTGGGCAGTATGGGTACGATTGGATTTATTTTTGGTTTACCTTTAGATATTCGCCATATCGCCTTCGCCTCGGCCAACTTCATTCAAGGCCTCATCAATATTAATGGTTCACCAGACATTGGCTTAATCATTGTGTCATTCTTAGGGGTTATTCTGATCGGTCTGACTAACTTATTCGTCAGTTTCACGTTAACCATTATTGTGGCACTACGGGCACGTCGCGTAAGATTTGAACAATGGAAACCACTGGCTAAACTGGTGATGACTCATTTTCTAACGCGACCAAGTGATTTTTTCTGGCCACCGAAAACCCCACTTGAAGTAGAAGATGGCACACAAGCCAGTAAGAACAATCATTAGCAGATTTGTGTTTTATTTTAGTAAGATGTAAATGAACACAAAAAATAAAATCAGTATGATTTACACAGACTTGAAATAAAGTGTACTGATGAGTACACTTTAGTCCATTAATTAACCGAGCTCAAACCGGTTAAAATGACAAGGAATAAAATATGCCACGAACGCTACTGTTTGTTGGTTTTTTTGCATTAATTATCAGTGTGTTGTCGCTTTATCCTACCTATTTAAATCTATTAGATTTAAATATCGTGGAATGGATGAGTCAGCACCGTATTGCTGTCTTTAATCAAATTGCCATCGGACTTTCCGCGCTAGGCGGCATGCCTTTTGTATTATTTTTCACCACGCTATGGTGTTTACACTTTGCGTGGTATAAAAAATATACAGAGATTGTTTTTATCAGTATAGGGATCTTTGGAAGTATCGGCCTTGCATGGTTGCTTAAATTTACGTTCACCAGACCGCGTCCCCCAGAAATGTACTATCTTGTAGCGTCTTACGGGAGTTCATTCCCAAGCGCACACAGTTGTTATGCTGCATCGCTTGCGTGTCTTATGATCTTGATTTACCGACAACATGCTCAACATCGCTTGATCACCATTTTGGCATTGTTATGGATGCTGTGTATGGGTGTTTCGCGAGTATATGTTGGGGTTCATTTTCCGACAGATGTCTTATCCGGTTGGAGCATAAGTTTTATTTGGATCGCGCTACTTTATTTGAGTTACATCAAAATCAGTAAAGCGTAAACAAATGAATAATTTAGATAAATATCTAATTGAGGTGGAACAATGATGTCTGCAAAGCTTTGGGCTCCCGCCCTGACTGCTTGCGCATTGGCAACAAGTATTGCACTTGTTGGTTGTAGCAAAGATCCTAAAGATGCACAGCAAGCTGCTGCTGCACAGCAAATGCCACCAACTGAAGTCGGTGTCATTGTTGCCCAACCGCAAAGCGTTGAACAATCTGTTGAACTTTCCGGCCGTACATCTGCCTATGAAATTTCAGAAGTACGTCCACAAACCAGTGGTGTAGTACTGAAACGTCTATTTGCAGAAGGCAGTTATGTTCGCGAAGGACAAGCCTTGTACGAGATCGACTCGCGTACAAACCGTGCTTCAGCTGACAGTGCTCGTGCTGCTTTAACACGTCAACAAGCAAACCTAAACGTGTTACGTGTTAAAGAAGGTCGTTACCGTCAGCTTGTTGGCTCAAATGCGATTTCTAAACAAGAATACGACGATATTGTTGCTCAAGTTAAACTGGCTGAAGCAGATGTTGCTGCATCTCAGGCAGAACTTAAAAATGCAGAAATTAACTTAGGTTACTCAACTGTACGTGCGCCAATTTCGGGTCAAACAAACCGTTCAACTGTGACTGCTGGTGCATTAGTTACTGCATCTCAAGCTGATCCATTAGTCACAATTCAACGTCTTGATCCAATGTACGTTGACATTAACCAATCAAGTGCTGAACTTCTTCGTCTACGCCAACAGTTAAGCAAAGGCAACTTAGACAGCAGTAATAACACCAAAGTCAAATTACGTCTTGAAGATGGTAGCGAATATCCAATTGAAGGTCGTCTTGCATTTTCTGATGCGAGTGTAAACCCAGATACAGGTACGGTTACCCTTCGTGCTGTTTTTTCTAACCCGAATCATTTATTGCTTCCGGGTATGTTTGCCAATGCTCGCATCGTTCAAGGTGTGATTCCAAATGCTTACCTGATTCCACAAGCTGCCATTACGCGTACCCCTACAGGTCAAGCGATTGCAATGATTGTGAATGCAAAAGGTGCTGTTGAATCTCGTCCTGTAACAACAGTCGGTACACAAGGTTCGAATTGGATCGTGACTCAAGGCTTGAATACTGGCGATAAAGTGATTGTTGACGGTATTGCGAAAGTTAAGCCAGAGCAACAAGTTGTAGCCAAACCGTATCAACCTCAGGCTGCTGCACCTCAAGGTGCTCAACAACCTGCTGCAGCAAAAGAACAAGGTAAAGCAACAGAACAAGCAGCGCCTAAAACTGAACAAAAAGCTACTTCAAACGCATAAGGAGTAGACTGAATGGCTCAATTCTTTATTCATCGCCCCATTTTTGCGTGGGTGATTGCATTGGTAATTATGCTAGCGGGTGTACTCACGCTATCTAATATGCCAATTGCACAGTATCCGACCATTGCGCCGCCAACGGTTTCAATCTCTGCGACTTACCCAGGTGCGTCTGCAGAAACAGTTGAAAACACCGTAACCCAAATCATTGAACAACAAATGAATGGTTTGGATGGCTTACGTTATATTTCGTCAAACAGTGCGGGTAACGGTCAGGCATCTATTACATTGAACTTTGAACAAGGGATCGATCCAGATATCGCCCAAGTTCAAGTCCAAAACAAACTCCAGTCTGCGACAGCGTTATTACCTGAAGATGTACAGCGTCAAGGTGTAAAAGTCACCAAATCTGGCGCAAGCTTCCTACAAGTTGTAGCATTCCACTCACCATCGGGTAAGTTGACTGCGGACGACATTAAGGACTATGTAAACTCGAATATTTCTGAACCTCTCAGCCGTGTGGCAGGTGTAGGTGAAGTCCAAGTATTTGGTGGCTCTTATGCGATGCGTATTTGGCTAGATCCAGCCAAAATGGCAAACCTACAAGTTACACCGAGTGATGTGGCTGCGGCTATCCGTACACAGAATGCTCAGGTTGCTGTTGGTCAGTTAGGTGGTGCGCCTGCAACTGAAGGTCAAGTGCTGAACGCGACAGTTACAGCACAAAGTTTGTTGCAAACGCCTGATCAATTCAAAAATATTTTCCTGCGTAATAGTATCAATGGTGCTCAAGTACGTTTAGGTGATGTTGCACGTGTTGAATTAGGTGCAGACAACTATCAGTTTGACTCTAAGTTCAACAACAAACCTGCTGGTGGTGTAGCGATCAAACTAGCAACTGGTGCAAACGCATTAGACACAGCCGAAGCTGTTGAAGCACGTTTAAAAGAACTACGTCCAAACTACCCTGAAGGTTTAGAAGACACGCTTGCATTTGATACGACTCCATTCATTAAGTTATCGATTGAAAGTGTTGTACATACCCTTGTAGAAGCCGTGATTCTCGTATTCTTTGTGATGTTCTTGTTCTTACAGAACTGGCGCGCAACGATTATTCCGACATTGGCTGTACCTGTAGTGGTATTGGGTACTTTTGCTGTCATTAACATGTTTGGTTTCTCTATCAACACTCTCACCATGTTCGCGATGGTACTGGCGATTGGTCTCCTCGTGGATGATGCAATTGTTGTCGTAGAGAACGTTGAACGTGTCATGGTTGAAGATCATCTTGACCCAGTGACTGCAACTGAAATCTCAATGAAACAGATCTCGGGTGCCCTCATCGGTATTACCTCTGTGTTAACCGCTGTATTCGTGCCGATGGCATTCTTCGGTGGTACGACAGGTGTAATTTATCGTCAGTTCTCAATCACGCTGGTAACAGCAATGATTCTGTCATTGATTGTGGCATTGACCTTTACCCCTGCCCTATGTGCGACCATGTTGAAACAACATGATCCAAACAAACCTGAAAGCAACAATATCTTTGCCCGTTTCTTCCGTTGGTTTAACAGCTCTTTTGATAAAGTTGCGCATAAATACCAAGGCGGCGTGAACTTCATGACACACCACAAGATTTTCTCTGGTGTGATTTATGCAGTTGTAATCGGCTTATTAGTGCTTTTATTCCAAAAGTTACCATCATCATTCTTACCTGAAGAAGACCAAGGTGTTGTAATGACACTGGTACAGTTACCACCGAATGCCTCACTTGAGCGTACGGATAAAACTGTCACTGCAATGACCGATTACTTCCTGAAAAACGAAGAAAAATATGTCGAGTCTGTATTCAGTGTTGCCGGCTTCTCGTTCACAGGTGTGGGTCAAAACGCAGGTCTTGCTTTCGTCAAGTTAAAAGATTGGGAAGACCGTACATCACCTGAATCTCAAGTAGGTGCGATTATTCAACGTGGTATGGCATTGAACATGATCGTGAAGGATGCTTCATACATCATGCCAATCCAATTACCAGCAATGCCAGAATTGGGTGTAACTGCTGGCTTCAACTTGCAGTTAAAAGCTTCTGCAGGTCAAACCCATCAACAACTTATCGATGCCCGTAATATGGTGCTCGGTATGGCTGCTCAAGATAAACGCCTCATGGGTGTTCGTCCTAACGGTCAAGAAGATACGCCACAGTACAAAATCACGATTGACCAAGCTCAAGCCGGTGCTATGGGTGTCAGCATCTCTGAAATCAATACCACAATGGGTATGGCATGGGGTGGTTCTTACATCAACGACTTCGTTGACCGTGGTCGTGTGAAGAAAGTCTATGTACAGGGTGAAGCTGCGGCACGTATGATGCCTGAAGACCTGAGCCAGTGGTATGTTCGTAACAACCAAGGCACAATGGTTCCATTCTCGACCTTCGCTACTGGCGAATGGACTTATGGCTCACCACGTCTTGAACGTTATAACGGTATCGCATCTGTGAACATTCAAGGTTCACCGGGTGTGGGTGTAAGTTCGGGCGACGCGATGAAAGCGATGGAAGAAATTGTACAAAAACTTCCTTCGATGGGCGTTCAAGGCTTTGACTATGAATGGACTGGTTTATCTCTAGAAGAACGTGAGTCTGGCGCACAAGCACCATTCCTATACGCACTTTCATTGTTAATCGTCTTCCTATGTCTTGCTGCCTTGTATGAAAGCTGGTCTATTCCGTTCTCAGTATTACTGGTTGTACCATTAGGTGTATTGGGTGCGTTATTACTGACTTTCCTTGGAATGGTGTTCTTCAAAAATCCAAACTTGGCGAATAACATTTACTTCCAGGTGGCTATTATTGCCGTCATTGGTTTGTCCGCGAAGAATGCGATCTTGATCGTAGAATTCGCCAAAGAACTTCAAGAAAAAGGTGAAGATCTGTTTGACGCAACTTTGCATGCCGCTAAAATGCGTCTACGTCCAATTATCATGACCACTTTAGCCTTTGGTTTTGGTGTACTTCCGCTTGCCCTTTCTTCGGGTGCAGGTGCAGGTAGTCAGCACTCTGTAGGTTATGGTGTATTGGGTGGCGTAATCAGTTCTACCCTACTTGGTATCTTCTTTATTCCTGTGTTCTACGTATGGATCCGAAGTATCTTTAAGTACAAACCAAAACAACAAAATAATCAGGAGCATTTATCGTGATGCAAAATGTATGGTCTATTGCAGGTCGTAGCATTGCGGTTTCTTCACTTGCGCTTGCTTTGGCTGCCTGCCAAAGCATGCGTGGTCCAGAGCCGGTTGTTCAGACCAATATCCCCGAAAGCTACACAGCAAGTGCTTCTGGCACTTCTGTGGCTGAGCAAGGATATAAAGATTTCTTTGCTGACCAACGTCTGGTACAAGTTCTTGACTTAGCTTTAGCCAATAACCGTGACCTACGTACGGCTGCTTTAAATATTGAACGTGCACAACAACAGTATCAAATCACTGCCAATGGTCAATTACCAACCATTGGTGCAAGTGGTAGCGTACTTCGTCAAGACACGTTGAATACGCAAAAGCCTGTAACTTCTTACAATGTCGGTTTAGGTGTCACTGCCTATGAACTTGATTTTTGGGGTCGTGTACGTAGTTTAAAAGACAACGCCTTAGATAGTTACCTTGCAACTGCAAGTGCCCGTGATGCAACGCAAATTGCGCTCGTGGGTCAAGTGGCTCAAGCATGGTTAAACTATGCGTATGCCAACTCAAACTTGAAGCTTGCGGATCAAACCTTAAAGGCTCAGCTTGAATCTTATAATCTCAACAAAAAGCGTTTTGATGTCGGTATCGACAGTGAAGTTCCTGTTCGTCAGGCTCAAATTTCTGTAGAAACTGCACGTAATGATGTTGCGAACTACAAGACTCAAATTGCTCAAGCACAAAACTTATTGAACCTATTAGTGGGTCAACAAGTGCCTGCGAACTTGCTGCCGAACCAACGTGTCAATCGAATTACTTCGACCAATACCATTGGTTCAGGTATTCCAAGTGACTTGTTGAACAATCGTCCAGATGTCCGCGCAGCTGAATACAAACTTTCTGCTGCTGGTGCGAACATTGGTGCAGCTAAAGCACGTCTGTTCCCTACTATTAGCCTGACAGGTTCTGCGGGTTATGCTTCAACGGACTTAGGTGATCTATTTAAATCAGGCAACTTTGTATGGTCTGCTGGCCCGAGCCTAGATATTCCAATCTTCGACTGGGGTACACGTCAGGCCAATATTAAAGTTTCTGAAACTGATCAGAAAATTGCATTGTCTGATTATGAAAAATCAGTTCAGTCTGCTTTCCGTGAAGTGAATGATGCGCTTGCAGTTCGTCAAAACATTGGTGACCGTATTGCAGCACAGCGCCGTTTAGTTGATGCAACCAATACAACCTACAAACTATCAAATGCTCGCTTCCGTGCTGGTATTGATAGCTACCTAACTGTACTGGATGCGCAGCGTGCATCTTATGCAGCTGAGCAAGGTTTGTTGTTGCTTGAACAAGCAAATCTCAACAACCAAGTTGAATTGTATAAAACACTTGGTGGTGGTATCAAAGCCAACACTTCTGATGCTGTGCAATACCAACCGTCTACTGCTGAGCGTAAAGCTGCGTCAAAACAATAATTTGATTTAGCCTAGCCAGTAATATTTGAAAAGCTCACTTCGGTGGGCTTTTTCATTTTTAGATCGAAACTTCAAAATAAAAATGAACATATTGCTTTTTGCTGAAGAGTTTCCTATCTTCAATTCACCTTTTTATATTGATAACTAAAAAATGCTTTTAAGTAATCTAGAATCTGTTCCGGGTCATACCATTACACAACAACTTGATGTCGTTTATGGCAGTACTGTCCGCAGTAAACATGTTGGTCGTGACTTTATGGCTGGCCTAAAAAATATTGTAGGTGGTGAGCTCAAAGGTTACACAGAACTACTCGAAGAATCCCGTCAAGAAGCCATGAGCCGTATGATTGATAAAGCACGTGCCTTAGGCGCGAATGCGGTCGTCGGCATCCGTTTTTCAACCTCAAATATTGCTCAAGGTGCTTCTGAATTATTTGTGTACGGCACAGCAGTTCGCGTAGAAGCCAACTCAGCAAAACTCCCAGACCCATTTCCAACTCAGGACTAAGTCATGGATGCCTTTATTTTTAAAGTCCTGATCTTTGTGGTGCTCTTTTGTATTGGTTGGGGCTTCGGTCGCCATATCGAACAAAAGCATCTCAAAGAACTCGAAGCTCAAGAAAAGCGTTTGGCACATATACGAATAGACAACAACCGCTTTAAAACTACTGAACATTTTGGACAACTGATTTCAAGTAATGTGGTAATTTCGCATGATTATTTTAAATATGTGATTGCCAATATTCAGAACTTCTTTGGCGGACGTTTGACCAGTTATGAAAGCATCATCGATAGGGCACGTCGTGAAGCCGTGGTGCGTTTAAAGCAAGAAGCTGAAAAGATGGGCGCAACGCAAATTATGGGCCTGCGTCTAAGCACCACTGAGTTGGGTATGCAAGGCGGCATGGTCGAAGTCTTTGCGTATGGAACAGCAATTCAAAAGAGAGACATCTGATCTCTCTACTTCTCCCCAATTCATTTTTACTATTTAATTTACTTTACACAATGTGTTTTCAAACTCTTCATAACTCACATTTTCATTGCGACAAATTTTAAAGCAAACCTCATTAAATTTCTTTTCATCAATATTTGGATCATGATAACTAAATGCAACATCTCCAGCATAAGCACGTGCCAGATCTTGCACCACAATGTCAGCTTTACATCCATATAAAGTTGGACATGCCTCTAATGTTCCTTCGTAATACTCTTTACACTGAGTCGGTTCGACATCCACCTTATTGGGTTTTTGCATCGACACATTTAAACCATTTTCATTCATTAGAAGAAAATATTGAAGTTTTCTAAATGGTTTTAAGTCAATCTCGAGTCCCGAATGATTGATACGAGCCAATTGATCTTTGTAAGAATTATGATCATCTGAGATTAACTCTGCATTACCAGCTTTGTCGATTTTGATAAAGTTATAGTTGACAGGCATATATGCACCACTCCCCTTATGTGCAATCACTTCGATCAAATGATCTTTCGCAATAAATGCTCCTGTAAATACAGTCGATTCAACACTGGTCAGCAACTTACCTTTCACTAAAATACAATATCCAAAACATTGATCTTTGAATCTAGCCTGATCGCCTTTAAAATCATCAACAGGATGAAATTCAGCTCGCCATTTAAAATCACCAATTTTATTCGAGCTATAAGGTAATTTATCAACATCTGAATCTTGAGGATTTTGACTGTAATACTCAGACTTCAATAATCCTTTTTCATCAAATAGTGCTTCGATCGGTAACCACCCCTCATTTGGTCCTCGTATTACAACTTCTGCACTCGCCGCTTCAACATTAGGTTCAATCTCAACAGATTCAGTAACTGGTTCTGATACAGTTCCTATTTCTTTTTCAGGCTTTTCGAGCGTTGACTTCTGCTCAATTTTTTGAGTTTTCTGTTTAAAATAAAAATAAGCCACCGTACCAATTACACCAATGATTGCGCACAAAATGATGGCTATTCCCCATTTGTTAAAATTATTCTTTTTCATTTCTTATAATCTCGATACTCATTAAAAAAGTCACTGTTAAGAGTGACTTTTAAACTATTTAAACTTGATAAAATTTACTTCACTTTGGTTTTACGAATCATTTTATACAACGTTGTTGGTGATAATCGAGATACCCAAACACCGAGCTTTTCTTTAGAACCACCCACCACGATGTATTCTTCCCCACGTTGCAAAGATTGCACCACCGTTTCGGCAAACTCATTGGCTTCTAGACCATTTTCAATGGCTTCATCCTGATGCCCTTGTGGCTTGCCTGCACCATTGAGTGCATTAAATGAAACATTGGTTTTGACAAATCCGGGGAATATCACTGATACGCCCACCCCTTGATCCGCAACTTCCGCACGTAGACTGTTTGCCCACATATGAATAGCAGCTTTTGCAGCAGAATAGGTCGCGCGGTATTGTGTCCCTAATAAGCCTGCAACACTTGAAACAAAAGCAATTCGACCAGACTTTTGCGCTAAAAAAGTCGGTAGAACGGTTTTAGTCAAAAATACTTGAGAAAAATAATCTACTTCCATGATGGCTCGTTCAGTCTGCATGGTCGTATCCGTGATCAATGCACGCTGACTCAATCCCGCATTATTGATTAGCCAGTCAATTCGACCTTTATGCGCAAGGACTTGTTCATAAGCATGGCGAACTTGTTCTTCATTGGTAATGTCTGCACACACTGAAAGATGCTGATCTGGATGTAATAATGAAACACGGACTTTTTCCAACTCTTCAAAACGACGTGCGGTCAAAATGACCTGCGCCCCTTGCAAAGCACATTCTTTTGCTAAAGCTTCACCCAAACCTGAAGATGCCCCAGTAATCCACACCACTTTTCCATTCAAATCATCTCGTTTTGCCATTTTGACATCCTTTTAAATAACTAATTTATTCATTTATATGTATTTTATGCTTTATGTAGTACAGGCTCATTGCTCAAAAACACCATAAAATGGTCAAAGTACTGACTCATCGATTGTGCATCATAAATTTTGCCGAGTTTATCAAAACGTTTATAACCGAGTTGCGTGGTGAGATTGATGACACCGGTTAAAGTTTTATCCACCACCATATTAAATTTCAGCATTTTTTTTGGTTCTCGCACCAAATGCGTCACCCCGGCATCGACCACTTGTGTAAATGCCTTCAATGCGAGTGGGACATATTGATTCTGCCCTTCTTTCATTTGACTGACATAGGCAAGCAAGTCGGTGGCTAAAGAGGCATCGATCGGATAATGCATATAATGCTGACCATCTTCGCTGTAAAAACGTCCATATAAATAATTTACCATCGGTACAAGGCGGTCATTGCTGAAAAAAGACACCGACCACGGCATATATTTACGGGTCGTTTCACGTATTTGCTGAATAATTTTTTCGGATTCATTGTCTCCAGACTTATTCATGCGCGCCATTTGGCCAAAAACTTGATCTAAAATTTCACATGCAATATCCGCTAAATTATCCCCTAAGGCTTTGGACTGACTTTCTGTTTCACCTTCATTGAGTTTTTGATGAATCGTCTCAAAACGTTGATATGTCGTAGGTTGAATCTTTAAAGAAATAGAATAAGTCATTTGATATTGCTCCTTTTATCTTAGTTTTGGGATCAATGGATACTTCTTATCTTAGGTCCTATCATACGGACTCTTTTATTTACTGCCAAATCCTAAAAGTTAACATTCGCCCAACATCCCTAATTCACCATTTTTTTTGCTACAATAGATCTAATTTTTTATCCACTTTTGATCTGTTTAGACTATGACTGATTCAGCGCAAAATATTGCTACGACCTACGATCCGACCGAGATCGAAAAAAAATGGTACAAGACTTGGGAAGAGAGAGGCTACTTCAAGCCATCTCAAAAAGGTGATTCATTCTGTATTATGATTCCGCCACCAAACGTCACTGGTAGCTTGCACATGGGTCATGGTTTCAACAATGCCATTATGGATGCGTTGACTCGTTATAACCGTATGTCTGGCAAAAATACCCTTTGGCAGCCGGGTACTGACCATGCCGGTATCGCAACGCAAATGGTTGTTGAACGTCAATTGGGCGCTGAAGGCATCAGCCGTCACGACCTAGGCCGTGAAAAGTTCATCGAAAAAGTGTGGGAATGGAAAGAACAATCTGGTGGTAACATTACTCGTCAAATTCGTCGTCTAGGCTCATCTGTAGACTGGTCACGTGAACGCTTCACCATGGATGAAGGTTTATCAAATGCCGTTAAAGAAGTGTTTGTTAAGCTACATGAAGAAGGCTTAATTTACCGTGGTAAACGCCTTGTGAACTGGGACCCTAAACTACAAACTGCCCTTTCTGACTTAGAAGTTGAGTCTGATAAAGAAGAAGCAGGTTCACTGTGGCACTTCAAATACTTCTTTGAAGACAAATCAATCCGCACCCATGACGGCAAAGATCACATTGTCGTTGCGACCACTCGTCCTGAAACATTGCTTGGCGATACAGCTGTTGCGGTTGCGCTTGATGATGAACGCTATGCAGCGCTTGTTGGCAAGAACATTATCTTGCCAATTACAGGCCGTGCTGTTCCAATCGTTAAAGACGAATATGTAGACAAAGAATTTGGTACAGGCTGTGTGAAAATCACCCCTGCGCACGACTTCAATGACTATGAAGTGGGCAAACGCTGTGAACTTCCAATCATCAACATCTTCAACAAAAATGCTGAAGTTCTTGCTGAATTTGAATACATCGCGAAAGCGGGCGAGCAAATTTCTAAAACCATTCCTGCCCCTGCGGACTACATTGGTTTAGAACGTTTTGCTGCACGTAAAAAATTGGTTGCTCAAGCTGAAGCTGAAGGCTGGTTAGATCAAATTCAACCGTACACCTTGAAGCCACCTCGCGGTGACCGTTCAGGCGTGATCGTTGAGCCACTTCTAACTGACCAATGGTATGTGAAGATCGCTCCTCTTGCTGAGCCTGCAATTAAAGCGGTTAAAGATGGCGACATCAAATTTGTACCTGAGCAATACAGCAACATGTACATGGCGTGGATGAACAACATTCAAGACTGGTGTATCTCACGTCAATTATGGTGGGGTCACCGTATCCCTGCTTGGTACGATGCTGAAGGCAACGTATTTGTAGGTCGTGATGAAGCTGAAGTTCGTGCGAAAAACGGCATTGCACCTGAAGTTGAATTAAAACAAGACGAAGATGTACTCGATACTTGGTTCTCTTCAGGTCTTTGGACATTCTCAACTTTAGGTTGGACAGGCGACGCTGCGAAAGATAAAGAAAACTATTTCTTAAATACTTTCCACCCGACTGATGTGTTGGTAACAGGTTTCGATATCATCTTCTTCTGGGTTGCGCGTATGATCATGATGACCATGCACTTCATGAAGAATGAAGATGGTACGCCACAAGTGCCGTTCAAAACTGTGTACGTTCACGGTTTGGTTCGTGATGGAGAAGGTCAGAAAATGTCTAAATCTAAGGGCAACGTGCTTGACCCATTAGATTTGATTGACGGCGTTGATCTTGAAACTTTAGTACAAAAACGTACAACTGGTTTGATGAACCCGAAACAAGCAGCGAAGATTGAAAAATCTACCCGTAAAGAATTCCCTGAAGGCATTCAATCTTACGGTACGGACGCTGTTCGTTTCACTTTCTGTGCGCTTGCAAACACAGGTCGTGACATCAAGTTCGATATGAAACGTGTTGAAGGTTACCGTAACTTTGCCAACAAAATCTGGAACGCTACTCGTTTCGTAATGATGAACTGCGAAGAGCAAGTGATTGGTATCGATGCTCGTCAAGATCTTTGGGAATTGCCTGAACAGTGGATCGTGAGCCGTCTGCAAAAAGCTGAACAAGCAGTGCAAACAGCATTCGCGACTTATCGTTTAGACTTGGCTGCACAAGCGACTTACGAGTTCATTTGGAATGAATACTGTGACTGGTATGTAGAGCTGACTAAGCCTGTTCTAAATGACGAAAACGTATCGGTTGAACGTAAAGCTGAAGTACGTCGTGTTCTTCTTGCTGTAATGGAAGCGTCTTTACGTTTGGCTCACCCATTGATGCCTTACCTAACAGAAGAAATCTGGCAAACACTTGCGCCAAAACTGAACATTTCGGGCGAAACAATCATGTTAGCTCAGTACCCTGTTGCTGACCAAGCGTTAGTGAATGAACAAGCTGAAGCAGATATGCAATGGCTGCAAGGTTTGATTGGTGCGGTACGTAACATTCGTGGTGAGATGGGCTTAGGTAATGCTCGCTTGTTGCCTGTTCTACTTCAAAACACGACGGATGCGGAAAAAGCTCAAATCGCTCGTATTGAACCATTGTTCAAAGCATTGGCAAAAGTTGAAAGCATTACCTTCTTGGCTGATGCTGAACAACCACCATTGTCTTCTTCATCTGTTGTAGGTCATGTATCAGTATTTGTTCCAATGAAAGGTTTAATTGACCCGAAAGCGGAATTGGGTCGTCTACAAAAAGACTTAGACAAGGTTCAAAAGCAGCATGACCAAATTGCGACTAAACTTTCTAACGAAGGTTTTGTTGCGAAAGCTCCTGCTGCTGTAGTTGAAGGCGAGAAAGTTAAACTTGCTGAGTTTGCTGACCAGTTAGCGAAGATTAAAGCGAATATGGAGCAGATTGCAGCGCTTTAATGCTGTAGTTTGATTCAAAAAATCCCCTCTTAGTGAGGGGTTTTTTTAATCTTTTACCCATATTTTAGATTTAGCCTCCAACACATACTTACGACCTTCAGCAAAAAAATCTGGTACAGATAAATTAGACTTACGGTAGTCATCAATACAATTTTGTATTTTTGAAATCAGAGCGATGTTCATTTTTTTTGCGAAGGACATCCCAACTAAATCTTTTAATTCACAAAACAAAAAAATACACCTATTAAGTTTATATAAGTCCAAAATATGTTTTATCAATGGCATCAAAAAAGCACTCATATAACATAAATAAAAAATGATAATTTCATAAATCATTTTTTGTTTAGAATAGAAACCATCAGACCAGAAAGAAAAAACAATGAATAAAGAACCACCTAAAATTAGAAAATTTAAAATAGATAAAAATATTACATAATGTTTTTTAAGTTCTCTAGTCCACATAAGATTTTGCTTTTGACAAGATATGATATCTTCTGGAAATGCTTTATTACCAATTGCTGATGTATACCAGCCTTCAATCTTTTCTAGATTACCTACTTTTGAATTATGTTTTTCAGCATATTTTGATGCTTTTATCTCATCTTGGGTTGTTATGTCATAATTCAAATCGAATAAATTACTATCAAATTTTTTTTGAAATTTAGATGCAGACTCCCTATCAGACTCAAAACCCCATATTAAAAAATAAGAAACAATAGCAACACCAATACAAAATAACTCTCTAATTACAGAATAAGTATCATCTGCCTGTATAGAATTATTTAAGACCAAGACACTTATGGCAAATATCAGAATACTAAACAGCCTTACTATTGACCTTTTTGCTTTAAGGTCACTATTTATTTGTCTTTGAGCTGCTAAAAATCTTAAATTTTCGTCTAGATTTTGCTTATGTAAGATATTAGACACTTAAATCATCCATAAGCAGGAAAAAATGAACCCAATACTTTTTCCCAATATTCAAAGGCTCTTTCTTTTTCACCAATACTTTCATAGTAATTACCATATTTAATATTTTCCAAGTCATTGGTAACACGTGCATGAATTTTATTTTGAACATCATGATCTAATCTGTTGATATTACCTTCAATCCCTTTTGGATCTTCAACCCAAGAGTAAATATTATCACGTATATAAATTAGACTTTTTTCAACTTCTTCTTGCAAAGTTCCTGCTGTTGTCAACCATCTTGATTTATAAAAATATAACAACATAACTTCCAACAAATATGATGATGGTATAGACGGCTTTCTATCTTGTTTGTTCCAATATTTCATCAAACGAATAATTTCTAATACTTTTCCATTATGCTGTCGATTAACTTCCGTTGCTAAAGTCTGATCTTTCCTTGGATCAGTTTGCATCCAATAATTACCATTCCCACTTGGGATTAAATAAACTCCACTTTGAGTATAAAAACATGGAACTAAATCGAAGTTCCATTCATTACTGGTCATTTGAAATGTCACAGCTTGCTGACGTCTGTTTAATTGTGGATTTTGATACCCGCTCATTCCACTCAACATGCGCTTAAATCTATTCAGAACCTTAATAGGACTCAAAGTATCATCATCATTCAGAAGTTGAGACCAAATCCCTTTATCCAATGGATTTAGAATTGAAATAATAGCTTCATCATAATTGGTAGCTTCATTCCATACTAGTTTGCCACCATTTAGACCTATCATTTGATCGATATCATCAAGTGGTTTAACTTTAGTTCTTCTAGAAAATGAGCCAAATGGCAAATTATAGGTTTCTGCAAAATCTAGCTTTTCCAAACTATTGTCATTAAGTCTTTTAATTTGCTCTAGCAAGTGATCTCTGCTTCTTCTACCTGCATCAGTGCGACTTTTTACCAAATTAACTTTATCTTCAACTAATCGAGTAAGTGCACCATTAATCGTTCTTGCCATTTTTATATCTCTTATTTCTAAATGCATTCTTTTATAAATATGGGTTATATACATTTTTTCAACAAAAAATCGTCATTTCTTTACAATATTAATTAAATTATTGTTTTTATTATTTTTAATTTCTATAACGGGGGAGTGAGTAATGCTAGATTCAATGAGTATAGGAATTTCACAATGGTGTTCCCTCTCCTCTCAGGAGAGGGTTAGGGAGAGGTGCTTCTAGTTTTTTCCATTATAAATTCTACCCTCACCCTAGCCCTCTCCCCGAGGGAGAGGGAATTTTTCATTCTTGATTTACTTTCAGCTCAAGACATAAATTCCACAAATCCTCCAACACCACATCCGTCCTCCCCAACACATCATAATTCCAATATCGTACAACAGTTAAACCCAAAGCCTCTAAAAACTTAGTTCGCTCAGCATCGTATTCAATCGCATCATTCGTTCCATGCTGACTACCATCCAACTCAATCACTAAACCAATTTCATGACAGTAAAAATCCACAATATAAAGTTTGATCACATGCTGACGGCGGAATTTCAGGTTCATAAAACGTTTGGCACGTAGAATTTGCCACATGAGGTTTTCAGCATCGGTGGCTGTGTGGCGCATGTTTTTGGCAAACTCTAATAATACAGGGTCTATTTTCATTTTTATTTCCCTCTCCCTAGCCCTCTCCCATAGGGAGAGGGAACATTCATTGTGAATCTAATTTTTATTATGAAATTTCAGCCCCACTAATACATCCAAATTTATAACTTAAATTTGATATGTAATGGATTTCCCCTCTCCTTTCAGGAGAGGGTTAGGGAGAGGTGATTTTATAAAACCCCATTCCCCAACAACACTTCCAACCCTTTCACCTTCTCCATATATTTCAGCCGTTCTTTTTCCCACTTCACTTGCTCTTTCAGCACTGCAACATCGCCATCAATCACCTTATACACATCTTTCACCTGCATATTTTTCGGCTTCGGCTTTTCGCTCCAGTGAAAACTATCCGTAATGTCATCTATCTGACTGGCTAGGCGTTGGCTTTGAGCCTCTAAAGCCGTTTTATAAAACTTTAAATGTTCATCAGTTAAAGCTTTAGGGCTTTTGCCTTTATTGGTTTCAAGCTGTAATTGCAGCTTTAATAAATAAAACAAATCCTGTGCTTCATGAGCTTGATTCACCACTTGCTGCAACTCGGTTTTTTCCGCTTTTTTAGCTTCATCAGGTTCACGGTCTGGGTGAATCATAGCGGTGATTTTTAAATACACGGTTTTCAGTGATTGATTCACTAACTTTTCAGTTTGCTCACGTTTTTGCTCTAACCGTTTACGCTGATGCTCTTCTTTTTCACGTTGATATTGCTCACTGTCCCATTCTTCATAAGACTCATGTTGTTCTGTAGCTTCTTGTTCAACATCAAAATGACCTTCTACTTTGCTCTGTTCAGTTTGGGTCAACTTAGCTTTTTTATTCGGCTTTTGATTATGTGCATGATGCTGCTGATAAAAAACATCCACCTCAGCAACCTTTTCAAGTTCGGCAGTATTTAAGTAATTGGATTTTTTCAACTGCTTTGCCAATTTCGCAAGCTTGGCATCGAGCTGAGCTAAATCCGCTTTGGCAAAGTCTTCTTGCTGTATGTGCAACCAAAGCTGTGCAAGCTGACGGTAGTACACCGCATGCAAATCACGATATATCGGCACAAGTTTCAGTTGGATATAACTCTGAATCTCACTTTTGGCATTTTGCCAAAGCTGTAAGTCTTGCTTTTGCTGTTCGATTTGCTCAATCAGTTTGTTCAGCTTTTTATGCTGTGGGGATAAAGCTTCAACACTCGGGAGTAAACTGACTTTTAACTCAAAAGACATAAGCAAATTTAACGCAAAAAGAAAATTATAGCCGATCTAAGCACTAAACTTTTGAGCACTTTGCCTAAATCAAAAATCACGTTTTATGAATTAACGCTCAAACCGATGCAAATATTGACTCAACTCTTCCCGAACCACCACCTCATGTCCTGCATGACTTCGACTTTGTTCCAAAAGATGCTCAGAGTCGATCACTGCCACGCGATGACCATCCGCAATTAAACGATCTACACCTTCAAACAACATTCGGACACCAACATCGTGTATCAAAGAAATATTAGTCAGATCTAAAACAATATGGTTATTCGCGACAGGTTCATTCTGCAATAGTCGCTGCCTCATTACAGATGAAGCGCTGTTGAACACATTTTTGTACCCACGCCGCTAAGCCATGATCAAAATGAATATTCTTTTGCTCGGTCTGAAAGTGGAGCTGCGCTAATCCGAGCTGAAATTGTAATTGCTGCATAACTATCATTTAAATTATTTAATCTTCTGCCAAGTTTAACTCACGAAAGCTGCGTACTTGGTTACGACCTTGTTGCTTTGCCATGTACAGCGCTTGATCGGCCATACGCGTGACCACAGCAGACGGTGTTCCCTCAATTGCTGTTGCCACACCAAAACTTGCACTAATCTTCAACATTTGATGGTTGGCTATCATGGTTTCAGCTTCAAAAATTGCCAATCGACAGCGTTCAGCCACATCTATCGCCTGCTCTAAACTCTGATTTTTTAGAATTAAAATGAATTCTTCACCGCCATAACGCCCAACCACATCTTGTACACGAGTATTGTCATTTAAAATTTGAGCAACACGTTGTAAAACGGCATCTCCTGCATCATGTCCATATTGGTCATTGATCAATTTAAAATGGTCGAGATCAAGCAAAACCACTGCAAATTCAGGCCGTGTCTGTTTGCTGAGCGTATCAAGTTCATGACTGACATAACGACGGTTAAACACATTGGTCAGGCCATCAACACGGCTGAGGACTTCCATCTTTTGTTCACGGTGTCGCCACTGTAAAAGCAAAATCTGAAAAAATACTGCACTGACGATCAATATGGGCAAATACAACTCCGCCATACTCATGAGCCAAAAGGCGTTGTCGTAAAACTCACTCTGTTTTAAAGCTGGGCTGAAAATCGGTGCATATTCTAGATGGTCAATCGAAGTTTGATAGCAAATGTAGCCAATAAACAGTGTGATCGGAAATGTAATACTGAGCATAATCGCAGGACGATAAAAAACCAAACCGACCATCAGCAGATTGACCGTCCCCGCCATAGTGGCAGGACTATAGATCCCGATCATATAGCCACCATAGATCATGCCGATCCCAAACAGGACGGGCGCAAAATAGCTAAAAAACAGTCTAAAATTTAAATATTTTTTGAAATAAAGACTGAGTACTGCCAATACGCCATAACTGAGTAGGACTATACAAGCGACGATGATCCTGAACTTGAGTTCACTCGGATTAAACCAAATCCGATTGGTCGAATAATAAAAATTCATGATGCACCACTTCAACACGCTAACTTGACTCAGCATGCCAAAGATGAGGAGTAAACGCCCTTTATCGTAGTCAGACCAATTGATGATGAGATAGTCTGACTCAAACAAAAGATGCTTCAATTTACGCCATTGTACGCCCCATTTTGTACAGACAGCATTGCCCCAATTTTTCCCCATTAATCTACTTTTTTATTTTATTATTTCGCTAGTTATACAAGGTTTTAGCTTCAAAAAGAAAGTCTATTTTCACAGTTAAGCATGCAATCTTTGAAGCCTTTAAACTTCACTTGCACCACTATTCAAATTACTTTTCCGCTATTTTTTTAGCTCAATTGGTCACTTTTATATTTTTGGAATAGCACGGTTTTTATTCTAAACGCTCGGTGAATAAGATCCCATTCAGATGATCGACCTCATGTTGTACGATCCGTGCGGGAAAGCCATTCAAGGTTTTCTCTTTGACTTCACCTTGAAGGGTCAAATATCGCACGTGAATTTGCTCGGCTCTCGGGACTTGTCCTCGTGCATTCGGCACACTTAAGCAGCCTTCTTCACCCAAAACCGTGGTCGTAGATCGAGATGTAATCACTGGATTGACCATCACGATCGCCTCCATTTCAGGCGCATCGGGATAGCGTAAATTTGCACGTGAAGCCACGATAATTACCCGCTTAGAAACATAAATTTGCGGTGCGGCAATGCCTACGCCTTGACGCTCAAGCATAGTGGCATGAAGTGTTTCACTTAGTGCAGTTAACCATGCAGAACCTATTTCAGATGCTTGCACCTCTGCGGCAGTGAGCGTCAAAATTGCTTCACCACGTTGTGCAACAGCAGCAATATGACTCATGTATTTATCCTTTTTTAAGTCTAGCAAGCTTAAATTATTTAACTGATGTTACGCACGTAAAAGTAATTACGCATTTTTAAAATGATATTTAAGTTTATTCGACGAAGTCTTACATCTAGGATTTAAATAAAGGGATTAGCCTTCGGCTGGAGGTACTCTTACGAAACAATGTTTCTCATTAGGCAAAATGAGAAGCAAAGCTTCGCAAGGAAACCATCTTGCGGTGCAATGCACCTCACCGACAAAACTCGTTCACTAGTATCAAATTATTCAAAGTATCGCAAAAACATTTTTGATTAGAAGGAGTCCTGTCTCAAACACTTGCGGATGACGTTACCGCTTATCATTCTTTCATTTGAATCAAATTACGCTTCTGATGTTACTGCGTAACATCAGTTATTTAAAAAAAAACAACCATGCAATATGCATTATTATCGGTTCTGAGTATAAAACAACGGCATGCTATGGCTTTGAATCTTTTATGGTTTATATAGAGCACAAAGTAAAATAGCAGATCACACCGCCCTATACTATTGATATTTATCATTTATATTCCAAGATTTAACGCCATCCATCACCAATCATTCTTTAAGTTAATGCGACTTTATCTATATTATTTTGTTCTTAATTCACGATATTTTCATAACTATAAGTTTTTAATAAGGCAACAAAGTTTGATTATTCAATAAAAATTTGAATCACTAAAATCCTCAAATGCTATTTGCTGCTGGAAAATATTTGCATGGAAGCTCAGCCACGCCTGACTCGTCAAGATAAACGTACCCTCGGACTGTCATCCCTCGGTGGCGCACTCGAGTTTTATGACTTTGTCATTTATGTGTTTTACGCCAAAATTATTTCGGAACTGTTTTTCCCCACTGGACTCAGTCCATTTTGGGCGATGCTGAATACTTACGGTATTTTTGCAGCCGGATATTTTTTCCGCCCGTTGGGTGGTGTGGTGATGGCGCATTTTGGCGATTTGATTGGTCGTAAGCGTTTATTTAGTTTGTCTATTTTACTCATGGCTCTACCTACACTGATGATCGGTGTGATGCCGACTTTTGAAAGTATTGGTTATGCAGCACCACTTTTGCTCCTACTGATGCGTGTGATTCAAGGCATCGCGATTGGTGGTGAAATCCCTGCGGCATGGACTTTTGTTTCAGAGCATGTGCCTGAGCAAAAAATTGGGATCGCCAATGGCTTACTCACTGCTGGCTTATCTTTAGGTATCCTATTGGGCGCACTGATGTCTTTGTTTATTTCATTACAATTTACAGAGTCAGAAATCCATGATTGGGCATGGCGGATTCCATTCATTCTAGGCGGAATCTTTGGTTTTGTTGCGCTCTATCTCCGCAGTTATTTAAAAGAAACGCCTGTATTTAAAGCCATGCAAGAAAAGAAACAATTGGCTAAAGAGCTTCCTGTGAAACAAGTGCTGCAACAGCACAAAACAGGCGTTGTGATTGGTATGCTGTTTACATGGTTCTTAACTGGCTGCGTTGTTGTATTGATTTTAGCGATGCCAAATCTACTCACGGGCGCCTTTGGTTTTGAACGGGCCGATGCCTTTAAAATGCAAAGTGCCGCTATTGTGATGCAAATGGTCGGTTGTATCTTGGCAGGTCTTTTGGCAGATCGCTTCGGTGCGGGTAAAGTGATGTTATTCGGTTCCCTCCTTGTTGCGATAATTGCGGGCGTGTTCTATAACAGCTTGGGCCATGTGGCAGCATCGACCGTGTTTGCGCTCTATATGCTGCTCGGTTTGGCATCAGGCACGGTTGGTATGGTGTCTTATAGTATGGTGAAAATGTTCCCTGCACAGATTCGTTTCTCGGGCATTTCATTTTCATACAATTTGGCCTATGCCATCGCGGGTGGTATCACCTTGCCATTGGTTCAATGGTTGAGTTTATACAGCAACATTGGCGCCATGTATTATATATGGAGCGTCTGTTTGGTGACCTTCTTTACTGCGATGCTTTATCGTCAACGTTTTGAAAAAACTTCGCACTAAAAATAAAAAAGCGGTCAATGACCGCTTTTTTTAACTTGCTTTCAAATCAATTCAGGCTTTTAAATTTTTACGCAATTCATCTTCTACAATTTCAATCTCAAGCTGACTAAAACGACGAATTTCACCTTCTGCATGTTTTTCAAGTAATCCACCAATCAGTGGAACTTTGACTTTCACCGTCCAGTCCAAATTGAAACTCACTTGTGTTGCATCACCACTGACACTTCGTTTACAACTGGCTTCGAGCGGTAGGTTCGGATCTAGTTTGACGTCAGAGGTTAATGCCGCCAAATTACTAATATCCGTACGTTTCAGACGAAACGCATCTTTTAAAAACTTCTTGGCAATATCTGGAATATTTACATCCAAGTTATAGGCACGTTTTAAGGTATACATATCACCTGTTTTTTTTGATTCTAAAATTTCTAGATTTTCACCCGGTATGCGTTTGCACACCGCTTCATGCAAGCTGATATCTGCGGCTAGTCGTTTAAAATCTTCAAGTGAAACGCCATGAATTGTGGCATTGACGGTAAATTGATGTGCCATTCTCGTAATCCTTCAGGTCAATATTGGTTTTATTGTTTTATTTCGCCCAGTCTACAGTTGCTAAAACTGTGCTTTGGATTAAATCGGAAAGCGCTGTGGCTGTCATTGACCTGAAACCAAACTGAAAAAACAGAATTGCCATACTGCAACTCATTGGACTCTGCCTTAAAGGACTTTTTGATAGATTTGCCCATGCTGATCTTTAAACTCGAGCTGAAATTCCCAGCCCGCATCAATTTTTAAATACATCTCCGCGTAGGACAACTTTGCGTACCAATGACCAAAGTCGAGGCTAAAAATATCAAAGCTGGCTTGTTCAGGAAGCTGTTGCATTGGTTTTGCATGTATTAAAGCGCTAGGTTCAAAAGACTTGCAGTGCGAGCCATAATGATGAAACAGTTCAAAACATAGCTGATTAAAAATTTCAAATGTTGAATCTTTGGGATCAAGTTGCGTCATTGCTTTAATAGCTTCCCATATCTTTTCATTTCTTCTTGCGCTTATTTTTATATTTCTATAACAAATCTTTGTGGTACTGCTTTTATAAATCTCAGTTTAATTTAAGTTGTTAATTTAACAGCATGCTATGCACTACACCATCCCGATCACGGTGTACCAATTTGATCGGTTGTGAATAATCGATCAAGATGCTTTGGTGTTTATAACTGATTTGGATGCCGTATTCATCTGCACCATCATCCAAACCGCTGATGCTACATTGCGTCCCTTGTGGAAATGCCTTGAGCCATTCAGCGTTATACACATCTGCTATTTGCTCAAACTGAAAAAAGCTCGCTTTTTGCTGCAATAGAAACCCAGCTTGTCGATCAAAACGCAGTTGCTGCTCAAGTTGAAAGTCGATAATCATGACTCTGCACGCTCTTTACTTATTCATCGGGTTCGGAATCGGCTATTAAAAGTAGCTTTGCCATCACCCAATGATCCTTATAAAGCTTTCATCGCCTGTTGCTGCTGTTTATTTTTGACTTGTGTCCATTGCCACCAACCAAATGCCGCCAAGCCCACAAAACCAGCATACAACGCCGCAGTGAGATACAGGTCTTTGTATATAAACATACCCACATAGATAATATCGACAAATACCCAAAGCACCCAAGTAGCAATATGTTTCCGGCTGGTCCAATACGTTGCGAGTAAGCTAAACGCGGCCAATTGTGCATCCAAAATCGGTACGGCTGCATCGGTAAAATAGTGCAAACTTAAACCAAAAATCAAACCGCCCACCGCTGCTAAGAGCATTTGAAAGATCACGAGTTTGGTCGCAATCGGTTCAATACGGATGTCATGATCTTGTTGTTTGCCCTTCAACCAGTGATAAAAACCGTAGAAGTTCACCACCACAAAGAAAAACTGCAAAATGGTTTCGCCATAAAGTTTGTAGGTATAAAACAAGTAGGCATACAGCAAAAAAGCTGCAAAGTTAAACCACCAACACCACATATTTCGCTTAATGGTTAAACTCACCCCGATTAAGCTAATAATAACTGCAAATATTTCTAAGTTCGACATGGTTGATTGGGCCTTAAAAAAGCTGCAGCTATTATGGAAAAAATCAGCCCAAAGGCAAGCTATATCCCACACTATTTCATATCAACTCTGTAAATTTTAAATCAAACCACTCATCCACCAGACGATGATTTTGATGTTTTGAACGCATCAGTTTTGACAGTTTTCTAACAATCGTTTAAAAACTTAGCTATGCATAAAGAATAATTAGAAGGAATTATCCAAATGTCAGAACAACAAGGTCGTGTAAGTCGAGAAATTCGTGGTCATCTTTATTTAATCGGTTTGGACCGTGCAGATAAACGAAATGCGTTTGACAGTCATTTAATTCATGACCTTTCACTGGCGCTCACTGAATATGAAGATGATCCAAATTTACGCTGTGCGGTGATTTTTGCTCATGGCGATCATTTTACTGCGGGTCTAGATCTGGTCGAACTACAACCCAAACTTGGCAGCGGGCTGTTTAATTTTCCTGATCAGCAAATTAATCCGTGGGGAACCAACTCACGACAACGAAAAAAACCAGTTGTGGTCGCGGTACAAGGGTTCTGTTTTACAGCGGGTATTGAACTCATGCTGAATGCCGATATCGTGATCGCACAGCGTCACACGGAGTTTGCTCAAATGGAAGTGCAACGTGGCATTCTTCCCTTTGGTGGCGCAACAGTTCGCTTTGTGCAAGCAGCGGGTTGGAATAAAGCCATGCGCTATTTACTCACAGGTGAACGTTTCAATGCGCAAACGGCATATGACATGAACTTGGTGACTGAAATCACCGACCAAGCGCCCTTATCTCGTGCAATAGAACTTGCAGAACAAATTGCACAGGCTGCACCACTGGCGGTTCAGGCAACACTCGCTGCAGTACAGCAAGGGGTGCATTTGGGAGCCGATGCTGCCTTTGCTCAATTGGATCAGCACTTACAACCACTACTAAAAACACAAGATGTACAAGAAGGTGTGATGGCCATGCTACAACGTCGCGCAGCCAATTTTCAGGGCAAATAACCCTTTATTTAAAGTGAGTAAACCCTTTACGTCCTACCTATCAAGAGAAAAATTATGTCAACGGATTTAGAACCAGCAGCGCAAGAAATACATAGTACACCCGTGAGTTTCCCTGCAACCGATGGTTATACGCTTTCAGGCGTTGAATATCGGCCTAATACTGCCGCTAAGGCCAATATTATTATTTCAAGTGCTACAGGTGTACCTCAACAATTTTACCGTCGTTTTGCCGAGTATGCCGCAGGACTCGGTTATCAAGTATTAACTTTTGATTATCGTGGTATTGGACGTTCTGCTCCTCCAAAACTCAAAGGCTTTAAAATGTCCTACCTCGACTGGGGACGTTATGACCTTTCTGGTGCCATAGCTTATATGCAACAACACGGTCAGGAAACTTTTCTAGTGGGACACTCCTATGGCGGTCAAGCACTAGGACTTACCTCAAATCACGATCAGATACGTGCCATGTATTGTTTTGGCACTGGCGCAGGTTGGCATGGCTATATGCCCTTTAAAGAAAAAATGAAAGTTCATGTTATGTGGAATATCGTTTTTCCGCCGATGGTTGCCATCAAAGGGTATTTGCCTTGGAGCAAACTCAATATGGGCGCTGACCTTCCTGTCGATGTCTATAAACAATGGCGCCGTTGGTGTAAAAACCCAACCTATTTCTTTGCCGACCCTGAGCTGAGTGAGCTATCTCAACAATATGCTGCAGTTCAAACGCCGATTTATGCGGTCGCTGCACTTGATGAAGACTGGGCATTACCCAATTCACGACATGCTTTTATGCAACATTATGCGCAAGCGTCAATGCACTATATCAATATTGAAGCGGAAGATTACGGCCTAAAACAGATTGGTCATATGGGATATTTCCGCAAAGGTGCTGAACCCTTATGGCAGGAAGTGATAGGAAGGTTTGATGAACTATTAATCGCCTAGAGCAATTTACTCCATACACATCACATTGATTTATTCATATAGAGAGATACATGCGTCCACGGAAAAACACCTCAGAATATCTATTGCTACAGTCAGCACACGCCTTTAAACGCTATGGCTATATGGGCTGCAGCATGGGGAAATTGGCTGAAGCCTGTGGACTCTCAAAAGCTGCGTTTTATTATGACTATCCGAATAAAGACGCTTTACTGATGGAAATTTTAAACCTGACGCATATAAAGTTACAACACAGTATTTTTCAGCAATTACAGCAAACTACTAAATCCCCTCAACAGGCTTTCTCGAACATCCATCAACAGGCCATCCAGTTTTTTAGCCAAGGTGGATTAGGTTGTTTGGTCGGGATTTTAAGTATGGAACGGCAACATTTGCCTACCGAGATTTTTGCAAAATTACAGTCCATCTTTCACGAGTGGCAACTTGCCTTTGAAGTGTTTTTTCAGCGATGCATGAGCATCGAACATGCCGCTCAACTTGCCAAAGTCAGCTTGGCGGATTATGAAGGCGCGATTTTAATGGCCCGAATAACCGATGATTTGAGTTATCTCGATTTAGTCCAAGATCGCATTTTGCTTCAACTTGCGGAGTCTTGATAGCGATATTCAATTTTATGTTCTTCGCCAAAACGGTCGACATGTGTATAAAACTCACCGTATCGGCCTAAATAATACTCGAGCGATTGATTGTAAAAACTCCAATAAATCGACCATTCATTCAGATCTAATTGGCGAATTTGAGTTTTACAATTGACTGGCATGCGACGTAAAAAAACTTCTTGTAACTGTTCGGCCGCCTGTAGCGAATCTAATTTGTATTGTTGTTGAAAGAAAATTTCCGCAATATCATCAAAAAGTTGCTGTTCATATTCATCAACTTCAATGACCTGATCGACTTGGCGTATAGCATCATCATTCGATGCTAAAGAGATACTTTTCGATTTTTTTGGTGCTTGGTAACGCGTATATTTTTGACGATATTTTTCTGTTTTTATTATTTTTTTGACCACGATTCCTGCTGCAGACAACGCAATCAGAATACACAGCACAATGAGAAAATTAACCATAATGACAATCTACTGCCGATGACACGCCTTTACATCTTGAGCCATCGAATATTTTTATGAACTAATATAACGCACAATAACGATTAAAATTCATACAAAAATATTTTAAAGCTGAAATTTGGCCTATTTTCTTCGCTAATTTATTTCAAATTATTACTCCTGCTCAATTCATTGAATATGTATCGATTCATGCTACATCTATTTTTAGTTTTAAAATCAGTATGGATGGATGCATTTATGTCGATCTTTCTCTGGATTTAGCGATTAATCCATAAATATACATTTGTAAATTTTGCAACAATTTTGAAATAAAAACCCAACCCAACAGCGCAATGGCAGCAAAAAAACATAAAACGCAACAATAAGCCTCTTTAAGCACAGGGCGATATCTTCTGAAATGGCAGGCTGTTGGAGTTTTTTATAAAAAGAAAAAATTATGATACGCGAAGCACAAATCCAGGACATACCCGAAATTATTCACGTGATTCACAACAGCATTCGTTCATGTATCCAGGACCATCAACGTAATGAAAGTGTGATTCAAACTTGGCTTGAGGAGGCAAACCAATCAAATATTTTAATGTGGATGCTTTACAACGACAGTTGGGTCTACGTCAGTGACAATCGAGTGGTCGGCTTTATTTTAGTCAGTGATCAGGGACAAATTTTACTGAACTATATCTGCCCTGAACGTCAGTACCAAGGCATTGGTAAGGCGTTATTGTTAAACATGATGCACTGCGTCCGGAAAAAGAATATTACCGAGATCAGTCTAGAAAGTACCCATACGGCACTCGCCTTTTACCAAAAATATGGCTTTGTCGCACATCAGGATTTTGAGCCTACTGATGTTCCGCTCAAATTGGTTAAACAGCTCTGTTAGTAGAGAGATAAAGTTCATAGAAGATAGATTTTCAAATAGGATGAATATGATAGGTGAATTTAAAAAGAGATCAATCTAAATAAGTATTGGCAAAGGATACTAGCGATATCACCTCAGAGTTTTTAAACCTATACAATTCATGGTATCAAGGCTTAAGTTGATCGCGTCCTGCCTGTTTGGCCATATATAAATAATGATCTGCATGCTTCATTAAGGCTTCGATACTGTCGAAGTCATTTTGCTTATCCATCCATGCCATGCCCAAACTCAGTGTGACATAATTTTTTTCATCACCCCGATTAACATGTTCAAGTTGTTCATTACGCATGGCTTCGAGTACCAATTGTAATTGCTCTTGGGCAATCGCATACGGAACATCATGCATCAATATGGCAAACTCCTCTCCACCGTAGCGAGCCACATAGGCTGAACTTGGCAGGGTATTTTGCATGGTTTTCACGATCTGCTGTAACACCTCATCGCCTTTGAGATGTCCATAGTGGTCATTATAATTTTTAAAATAATCGACATCTAGCATGGCAAAGACCAATGTTCGATGGCTATGAAAACGGACCTCCGAATATAAGCGTTGAATTTCGGCATTCAGCGCACGGCGGTTGAATGCCCCTGTTAAGGCATCAATACGAATTTGTAGCTCTAATTTTTTATTCAGTTCGTGAAGCTGTAAGGTGCGCTCTTTAACTTTCTGATCGAGTGAACTGTTTAGCTCAAGCAAACTATTATTCAACTGCTCGGTATGCATCGACTGCTGTGCATAATGGTGCGATTGCTGAAACATGATCAACAAGGCATACAAACTGGTTGAAATGAACGATAAATTGACTGAATCAATCAAATTCATCATCAGCAAGAAGTCGTTTAAAAAAGTAATGCACAGGAAAATAACCGCGATTAAATTTAATTTTGAATACGGTTCTTTCTTTTTCAGTGTTAGGTAAAAACCATACGCAAAATTACTCAGAACAACGATCACATAGGCAAAGCTGTAGGTTGCCAAAGGCTGAAAAATTTCAGGCATCGAAACAAATGTCACTGAAATATTCAAAGACAACAGCAACATCACGATCTGATAATTTAAGGTAAATAAATAGCGACGACTGAGTAAGTGGATATAACTTAAAAAGAAAATCGACGCCAAATAAGTAAATAAATATTCTAATCGCGTGCCCCACAACCAATTGATATCGGTAAAAGTGGTATAGGCATAAGGTGCTGAAAATAAATTATGGAATGCTAAAAAGACAATAAATAAGCCAAACACCAAATTACTTCGGCTATTGCGACCGCGTAAACCTCGGAAAACAGAAAATAGGATCGTAAAGAGTCCCACACCCAAGACGGCGCCCGACACCATTCCAATACTCATCATTTGTTGTTGGAATTGGCGGTTTATTGTCTTAGCAATACCAATACGCATCGGGTTTTCAAACCCGCCGTGCATACTGTTAAAACTTGAAGCCTGAATGGTTAAAGTGAAATATTCATCTTGTGCCACAAAATAGGCAATTCGCGGTGCATTCTCCGTTTTTTGTTCTGCTTCAGTACCCCCCACCTCGCCCAAACGAACGATCGCATCACCATTTAAAAATACCCGATACGCACCGTACTGATTTGGAATCAATACCGCGATACGTCGACCAATAAATTGTTTAGGGATTTGGAAATGTCCAGTAAATGTCCCAAAACCTTTACTGTCCCCTGTGATGTCTTTAAATGATGCAGGCAGATAGACCGTTTGACCGACTAGAACCGAACTCGGAGACGTTAAAAATTGATTTGGATAAAACAACCATTTGCCTTGTAAGAGGCTACTGGTGTCTTCCGTGAAGTAGATTTGGTTAACTTCGTTTTGATGTTTTAAATAAAACGATTTAGGAGCAGTTTCATACTGTGCTTGAGCAGTCGATACAGTGAGTGCCAATGTAAAAATAATAAAGGTAAGAACCCAGAACAATCTGGTACAAGGCAACTGTAAAGACAACGGCTTTGATTCCTGCGTTTATACTCGAGCAATTATTCTAATCTACGGTAAAAGACAAAAATAACAACTACTATTTTATCAAATTGATCAATAACTTCCATGTCACTGATCTAAAACAGTCACTGTATTAATCGCGCGTTTTTACATCATACAATTCAATCTCAAAAATAAGATTTGAATTGGCAGGAATCACATTGCCCATTTTACGCTCACCATAAGCCAAATGTGATGGCACGATTAACTTACGTTTACCACCGACTTTCATCCCCATGATGCCCTGATCCCAACCTTTAATCACACGGCCTGTACCAATTACCGTTTCAAAATAATTACCACGATCCAGTGATGAATCGAATTTAGTGCCGTCTTCTAACCAGCCTGTATAGTGTGTTGTAATCAAAGCGCCTTTAACCGCTTCTTTACCTTCGCCTACCACTAAGTCAATAATTTCTAATTCTTTGCTCATGCTCTCAACCTCAAATGCCGCAATCAAAATAAAACCCTATTATAAACAGGATTACTTTGGATGCCGTAGTAAATACGCTGTTAAAAATTGAGCTCCAGAATATCCTGATCATTCATTAGATCTTGAGTTAATTTTCTATGGTTTGTCGCAGAGCCAATTAAGATCCAACGCCCACTGATTTTATGTTCAGTTTTATGTCGCACACTACGAACCACTTGCATTTGATAGGTTTTAAACAGCTCTTCATAGTCATCCAGCGTTTGTTGTCGAAAGTGACAAACGATACGATAACTCCGTGCTTGGTTTTTCGCTTCAATCCACGCTTGAATATAAATCAAAACAATTAAAACTATCAGCACAATCACCGTACCAATCAAGCTCAGCATGACATAGCCCGCTCCCGCAGCCATGCCTAAGGCAGCGGTCATCCAAATGGTAGTTGCTGTGGTAATGCCTGAAATTCGATTTTCATCTTTAAAAATTACCCCCGCACCCAAAAAGCCGAGGCCAGTCAAAATATTGGCCGCAATTCGATCATGACTATCAACGCCGATACGTAACGATAAGATAGTAAATAAACATGAACTTAAACTGACCATAATCATGGTGCGCAGACCTGCCGACTTACTTCGGTACTCACGTTCCGCACCAATGACAGCGCCAATCATAAGCGCCACAAATAACAAATAAAAATCAGGGTACATCGGCTGCTCCCCATCTTTAAAATTTTCTCATTGTTTGTAGATATACCGAATTTTATAGTCAGGATGCAAGCCTGAACTCACATCCATCGTGATGAGTTAAATCACATCAAATGCTTATTGCAATTGTGTCCATTCAATCACCGCTTGAGCTTTATCACCAATCAAAGTCCATTCGCCATCCATTACATTTAATTGTAAAGACATGGTTCGTTCGCATAACTCTTGAATGGCAGCTGTACTCGCTTCAGATAATTGCCAAATTTCAACATTCTTCAGGGTTTTCAGTTTGCTGTTGCGTTTATACCATTCGTCTACTGAAGAACCATAGGTAATCACAGCAACGTGTGGGCAACGAGCACTGGCTTTTTTGACTTTGTCTTCGTCAGGGCAACCGACTTCAATCCATTTCACCAATTGACCTGTTAAATCTTTTTCCCACAGCGCTGGTTCGTCTGTTTCGAAAAGATCTTTGGTAAATTCTAATGCTTCATCTGCATAGCGTGCATATGCCAAGACACGTACCATCAAACGTTCAATCGTTTCAGAAGGATGCAAAGCCATCGTCAATTGATAATCACCATATTGGTGTACATCCATATTGGCAATGTTCAAATCTGCTTTATAAATTGTAGCTTTTAGCGCCATGTGAAAGTCCTCAAATTTGGCGCTTAGCATATAAGATTTAGCAAGCTTTTGCTGCGTTGATTTACTTATTTCTCCGCTTTATCGGCATCGATACGACACTGCATTAAGCGATCTTCAAATTCGAGCCATTCACGTTCAGTTTGGTAAATAATTTCGACACGATTATCGATACTTTCCTCGCTCGACTGATAATTAAACTGATCAGGATTAAAGTTAAAGGTTTTCCAACCTTGGTCTGTCTGAAAAATACCTTTGATCCGTAGCCAATCTTGCTGCTCACAGAGTAAATCTAACAACTCAAAAAAATCGAAGGTCCATCGTTTTGGGAGTTTCCAACCTGCCACACTATAGCCCTGAGCGGATTCAACATAATGATAAGGCAACTGTTTAATTTCTGTGGGCACATCGACCAACGTTTGCTTTTGTATTGCCAATAAAGGCTGAATTTTACGAGGACTTCCCACATAGGCAAGATCAATATTTGTCAGTTTTAAATCACCTTTGACAACATTGATCCATTGCTGCTGATACGGTAAATACGCTAGTTTCAGTCGTTCTAAACCAGCTTGATCGGCATCACTCATACAATCAACATGAGACACCACAACGATTTGTGCCACTTTGAGTTGATCGGCATACAGATTTTGCGAAGTCCACTCTTGATCATGTAAGCGTGAGCCATCAACCACGGTTACCAATGCCCGCATGGCTAAATGCGGATGCCAATGTGGCTCGGTCAATTGCTCCAATAGTTGTCCCGGATGCCCTAAACCTGTCGGCTCAATAAACAGTCGGTCGGGTTTCACCTCTGACAATAATCGTGACAACGCAATTTGCATCGGCAGTTGGCTACTACAACATAGACATCCACCCAATAATTCCTTCACCGCAAAGCCCTGATCTTGCGGCAACATCTGTTGATCGACCCCGATTTGCCCAAACTCATTCATCAGTACGGCCCAAGTTTCGCCCGCTGGCTTTTGCTTTAATAACTGCTGTAAAACTGTGGTTTTACCCGCACCTAAAAAGCCAGAAATAATATGAACCGGAATCGCACCGTGGGTAGAAACTAATTTCAAAAGTGAGTCACTCAAATAAATAGCCAATGATTGATGGCCTTTACCATAATGATTTCAAAAAAATGCTGCAAGTCTAGTCTTCATTTCTCTGTCTTCATTTTTCTAAAGCATAGATCAGCCTAGTATCCGAGGCATTGAATGATGATCTGGCTGTTAAACAGCCTGTTTATTCCATTTGCATGAATGCATGACATATCTGGTCATACTTTATTGACAAAGTTAACTCTTATATTTAAAAAAAATAGCCATATCGAAAAGAATCCTTACATTTGGATTTTAGTGAAATTTCTAGATTCTGCTTATTTACGACATCGATGTAATCATCATGTAAACAATGAATGAATCATAAAGTCGATTTGGTCATTTTTTCTTGCAAAGTTAAATGAAGATTCCGATATTTTTTTTACATTTAAAACACAGGATGGACGGTTATGTATTCATCCAGTTAACCAGTCTGTTTCACTTTGTTGCTCGCATTGATCACTCGGTTTTCTCGATTTAGCATGAGCTCTCTCCTGATGGACGTGATGATCTTTTCAGGACTTACTAAAATATATAAGGATGCTCAAAATGAAATTAACTCAAATTTTACTTGCTTCTACTCTAGCTGCTGCAGCTGCAACAAGTTTTGCTGCAAGCAAAGATAAACAAGAAGCGCCTGAACAAGAAAAAGTAGTGGTTAGCACTCAAGAACAGCCAGCGACTGAAACAACTGCTGCTGAAGGTACTGCTGCTCAACCTGCTTCAGAAGCAAATGCTGAAGGTTCTGCACCAGCTCAACCTGCTCAGTAATAGACGAATAGCGTACTCCACACGCTAAATTCATTTAGTCTGCTGCTCAACATTTATCCCTCACTAATAAAATGTTGTGCTAAATGAATTAAAGTCGCCGGATCATTGAAAAATGGTTCGGCTTTTTTATGCTCAAAGCTACTAATTGATAGATTTTAATGATCGATAAATCATTCAAAATGATTGATCATTTTAATATAAATAAATATATATCATTCACTTAAAATAAAACCCTGCAAAAAACACGACAATTCGATTCATCGTTTCGACTTATGCCTAGCTTGTTGAAAGCCTCGGGTTAGAACTTAATAGTGGCATATGTGAAGTGATTGGATGTTTACGCATGAGCAATAAAGCAAATTACACAACGGAAGTTGCCATTCTGGGCGCAGGTCCTGTCGGCTTAACCATTGCAAACTACTTAAGTAAGCAAGGTGTCAAAGTCACTGTGATTGAACAACTAGACAGCCTGATTGACTACCCACGTGCGATTGGTATTGATGATGAATCATTACGTACCATCCAATCATTAGGTTTAGTGGACCAAGTATTACCACATACAACACCGAACCACGCGATGCGTTTCTTAACCCCTAAAGGTCGTTGTTTCGCTGACATTCAACCGCTCACTCGTGAATTTGGTTTCTCACGTCGTAATGCCTTTATTCAACCACAAGTCGATAATGTACTGCTACAAGGTTTAAAACAGTACGAAACCACAAATGTTTTATTCTCTCGTCAATTGTCTGATTTTAGCCAAGATGCCAATGGTGTAACGCTAAATATTCAAAATAAAGACGGTGAAGCTGAAAAAATTCAAGCGCAGTATTTGATTGCTTGTGATGGTGGTAACTCAGTGGTACGTCGTACCCTCAACATCGGCTTCGATGGTAAAACTGCACCGAACCAATGGATCGTGATCGACATCAATAACGACCCACTTGCAACGCCACACATTTACCTATGCTGTGACCCTGTGCGTCCTTATGTATCTGCTGCGCTTCCACACGGTATTCGTCGTTTCGAATTTATGGTGATGCCTGGTGAAACTCAAGATGAATTAAGCAAACCTGAAAACATTGCCAAATTATTGTCGAAAGTGCTTCCAACGACCGACGGTATTGAAGTGATTCGTCAGCGCGTTTATACCCACAATGCCCGTATTGCAGATAAATTCCGTGTAGACCGTATTTTACTTGCAGGTGATGCTGCGCACATCATGCCAGTATGGCAAGGTCAAGGGTATAACAGTGGTATGCGTGATGCGTTCAACCTTGCGTGGAAAGTTGCAATGGTTGTACAAGGCAAAGCTGGCCCTGCGCTTTTAGATACATACCAAGTTGAACGTAAAGATCATGCAAAAGCGATGATTGATCTTTCTGTAATGGCGGGTCATGTCCTTGCTCCACCGAAAAAATGGCAAGGTTTCGTCCGTGATGGTATTGCCTATGCACTCAATTACATCAAACCGATCAAGCAATATCTATTGGAAATGCGCTTCAAGCCAATGCCGAAGTACAACGACGGTGCATTGATCAATAACGGTGTTAAAGACTCACCTGTAGGTAAAATGTTAATTCAGCCACATGTTCAACTTGAATCTGGCGAAAAAGTCCTACTTGATGAAGTCATCGGTAACGACTTTGCAATCATTGCTTGGGGCGTCGATCCGAAATGGGGTCTGTCAGATGCGACCATGAAAAAATGGCAAAAATTGGGCGTTAAATTTATCCAAGTATTGCCTGCTGTTCAGCTTAGCAATGAAAATCGCACCAAGTACGACAATGTGATTACGATTGGTGATATTGGTACCGATATTCGTGGTTGGTTTGGTAAAACCACTGAATCTGTTACGATTCTTCGCCCAGACCGTTTTGTTGCAGCGATTGCAATTCCACAAACTTTAGACAGCGTGAGCCAACAATTGTTTGCAAAATTGCATGCTTAATAATCTAAATAGATCTGCAAGAATTAAAAATCACCATGCATAAAGCATGGTGATTTTTTCTATAATCACTATAAACATCGCATGCTATAATCGTTCAATACATAATTATAAGCTTCGCAAAATGCAAAAAAGATTTCAGAAATTATTCATTTATAGTTTGTTGGGCTTTATTTTTATCTGTTCACTCATTTTCGTAGAGATACATCATTTTCATGCCAATAGTTGGTTAGCTATTTTCGTTTTTTGCCTCTGTTTTCTTATTTCTTTGAATTGCTATTTATTACGCTTAGAAAAAGATGTGAACAAAAACGAAGAATCTAATTTTTTGTCCTTCCATTTATACATTTCATTTTTTTATGCAGTCATTGCCAGCTTTTTTCTCACCACAGTGATTCTTGCTTTATTTGCATTACAAACTCAATATTTTGGTCAAGACAAAAATATCATTCTAAAAGGCCAAGTCTATTCACCCACATTTACACTAGAAAAGAAGCCCTGCCGAACTCGCCTTAAATTTCCCGAAAGTGGTTGGTCTACCTTCGCCTATCTCTGTCTAGATACCAAGAAACACAACTTTTATGGTTATTACAAACTCCATTTGAAAACCAGTTTCGCCGGGTCTACGATACAGGATTATGATTGGATTGATGATCAATTAACATATCAGCAGCATCGTGCCTTAGATATGGACCCACATCAAAAAAGACTGCTTGAAATATATGCCAAACTTGAAAGAGATTTAGGCCCACCTCTATCTGATGATGAAGCCCATGATTTTTTAAATAGAACCAACAATGATTGAGTCTATTTAATTTAGCTCAACATTTGCCATACATTATCTAAGCAATAATTAAAATCGCTTTATCATCTTAGTGATTGATATTTAAAACTCTTTCTTTTTAATTCTCAAAGAAAGAGTTATATGAATAGACATATAGCAATACCACGTTCAGCCAACAATCAAATAAGCATCCAAGTTAAACCGACTGAAACCAATGCACATCTTTTACCGATTCACCTTGCTGAATCTGCTGAATAAAAGTTTTAAATTCATCTAAATATGGCAATATTTTGAATGAAATTGCATACACCATCCAATAAGCTAAATACAAATCTGCTGCGCTAATTTTATCCCCCAACAGATATGGCTGTGCCTGCGCAAGCCCTGTTTTAATAAAATCTAAAAGTATTTTTTCATTACCAAAACTCAAACTGCCACGTTTTTCATCCATCAACTCAGTACTAATGCCGACATTTTTCATGTCCATATATTCAGTCAGCGGACCATGACAAAAAAACATCCATTTCAAATATTCACCCCGTTTTGGATCATCCAATGCGGGTGCTAAACCTTTGTCACTGAATTTATCGGCTAAATAACTAAAGATGGCTGCAGTTTCACTGATCACGGCAGTACCATCGACCAAGCAAGGAACTTTGCCCATGGGGTTAATCTTGAGATATGCCGCTTGATGCATCTCTTCATATGGCACTTCAATAATCTCAACTTCTGACTCGATGTCTAATTCTTTCAATAAAGGCAGAATAGTATTACTGCGTGAGCGTGGATTGCTGTAGAGTTTCATTGCTGGGTTCATTGTAGATATCCTTATTTTCATCCTTGTTGTTCTGTCTATTACTATACGCGGCTTTATGTAGAATTATGTTGCGTTCATCCGTGCTTTAAACACTTTCCGATACAATACGCCCGACTAATAATTACGCTAAATTTGAATTTATATTTAAAGCAAAAAGTATTTACTCCGACTTTCTGACAATCAAACAATTGAGCTCTACATCAATGAAAAATAAATATTTAATTGCCATGTTAACGGTGATTTTAATTTCAGGCTGTTCCAAGAAAACCGAAGAAATGGCAACTGAAGCCAGCGCAGATGCACAACCTGCTCAAGTCAGTACACAGCAAGATCAAGCAGCGGAAAGCACTTCCAATGAGCCGTCTACCACGCCTGCAACAACACAAAAACCTGAAACTATTTTAAATGAGCAGGTCAACCCAGCCGAAGCCTCTCGTAAAATGGTTCGAGAAGCCAATGTCAGTTTTGAGTCGAAAGATGTGGTTAAAACGGCCTTAGAAATTGAAAAACTCACGCTAAGTTTAGGTGGCTTTATTGAACAGAAAAATATCGACTTTGTGGTGCAAGAGAGTCAATCCTACCCGATTGCTGACGGCAAAATTAAAATCTTTGAAAAAATAAATCCGCAAGCGGAAATGATCATTCGTGTGCCAAGTGAAAAAGCTGCACATTTCGTTAATCAACTGTTGCCCCTTATGCATTTTTTGAACCGTCAGCAATATTCGGCAAAACGCTATGAGCTAAAACTACTCGAAGAAAAAATGTCACAAACACAGGTCGTGCCCGACCATGTTGCAGCAGCACAAATCAATGAAATCTCACGTCTGACCCGCTTAGAAGTTCAAGATCGTGTCCGCTATAGCACGATTGTGATTGGCTTTAGCCAACCTGCCACTGTCCGTGAACATATCGATATTAACCTTGATGCTATTGCTCAGTTAAATGGCGATAGTTTCTGGCAAAGAGCGTGGTACGGTATTCAAAAAGGTTGGCAATTTGTGTTGAGCCTGTTGGTTGTTCTCATTACGATTTGGCCACTCTATCTGATTATTATTATCGGTTTGATTGCCTACCGCGTGATGAAACCTTATTTACAAAAGTGGTTTAAATGAATGAGCTAAAAAAGCTCCATTCTTCATTTAATCTGTGATTAAAAATACGATAAATAAAAAATCCCGAAGCGCTTAATTCAGGATTTTTTATTTAACTGATGTTACACACGAAAAAGTAATTTCGCATTTTTAATATGCTTTTTAAGTCTATTCGACGGAGTCTTATATCTAGGGATTGAATAAAGGGATTAGCCTTCGGCTAGAGGTACTCTTACGAAACATTGTTTCTCATTCGGCAAAATGAGAAGCGAAGCTTCGCAAGGAAACCATCTTGCGGAGCAATGCTCCTCACCGCAAAACTCGTTCACTACCGTCAAATTATTCAGAGTATCGCAAAAACTTTTTTGATTAGAAGTTGTCCTGCCTCAAACACTTGCGGATGACCTTACCGCTTATCGTACTTTATATTTGAATCAAATTGCGCTTCTGATGTTACTGCGTAACATCAGTTATTTAGATCTTACGGCAATATGTAAAAGCTTAGAAAAAGCCCATATAGAACTGCTCTTTTAAGACTTTTAAAATCAATTCGATTGCATCATTTTTACGATCTTTTCGATAGCTCGCATACAAACCAATGGTCGGCAAAGGTTCAACCGTACTTTTAACCAATATTTTATCACCGAGCAATGGAATGACATAAGACGGTACCAAACTCCACCCCACGCCCATACCGACCAAATTGACATTTAACAAAATATTGGTCGAATGCTGTACCAAGTTCACATTCAGTTTATTTTGCTTAAAGAAATCTTGAATAATTCGGTATAGCTCAGGTGATGAATGTTCATCACTAATAATAAAATCCTGATTATTCATGTTTTTAATGCTAATGTGCCGCTGTTCTGCCACAGGCGAATTTTTCGGTACAATCAGCGCCAAAGGCTCAGTAAAAATCTGAACAGATTCTATATCAGGGCTTTCTTCGACATAACGGGTAAAGGCAATATCAATTTCCCCTTTATGCACTGCGCTGATCTGATCGACATCCATTAAACTATGAAAATGAATTTTTAACTCAGGAAACTGAGCTCGAATATTTGGCATGATATAAGGAAAGACCTTCATTTCAGCCACAGGAACAAAGCCGATATTCAGTTGTTCTTTACTGAGCTTCGCAATTTGACGCGCATCTATCATGGCTTTTTCAGCATGCTCTAAACTCAAACGCGCTTCTTTTAAAAAGGCCTGACCTTCTGCAGTCAGTTCAACTTTTCGGTTGGTTCGCATCAATAATTGCACCCCAACTTCCTGTTCTAGGTCTTTAATTTGCTGACTTAAAGAAGGTTGCACAGTACACATTCGCTGCGCAGCCTTGGTAAAATTTAGCTCTTCGGCAACCGCAACAAAATATCGTAGATGTCGTAATTCCATTATTCAGCTCCTAAAGCACTGCGTTTGAATTGGTTTGCCACGAATAGACGATACATCCACGTAGTGAACAGCACCATCACCGCACAAAATAAATAGGTTGCCTGAAATCCAAAGTATGCAATCAGCACACCCATCATGACCGAACCAACAGCAAGGCCAATATCAAACAAGGCAAAAAAGGTGGATATTGCATGTCCCATTCGGGCTTTTTCTACCGTTTGAATCGCGACCGTTTGCAGACATGGGAACACTGAACCGTAGCCGATGCCCATAAAAACTGCCGATATCCAAAGCACCCATTGATTCGTGAGAAAACTCACAATCACCAAACCAATGGCAAAGCAAATAAAGGACGGATAGATGACTGCACTCGGGCCTTTGCGATCATAGACTTTGCCAACCCAAGGACGGACGACCAACATCGACACAGCAAAGACAATAAAAAAGATACTGGTATAAGCGAGTAAATGCTTCAACTCTGCATAAGCGGTGATAAAGCTCATCACACTTGAATATGCAAACGCAGTGAGTAGCGCCACAAAACTGATGGCAAGTACCCGTGTTTCGATCACATCACGCCATTGGATGGCAGCGGATTTGCTCGCTTGATCACTTGATTTAAGCTGTACGTGTTCTTGTATTTGAACTAACCACGTAAAAACATAGCCCACTGCAACCAAGAAGGCTAATACTGCAAATAAGGTACTAAAACTGCTGAATTGAATCATGCTCAGCGCTAAAAATGGCCCGATCACCACGCCTAAGTTGGTCGACATGACAAAGTAACCCATGCCCTCGCCTTTTCGGTGATCTGGAATGTAATCATTTACGATGGGAACATTGACCGTGGTTAATATACTGAACCAAAAACCATGTAAAAAACGAATGACCAACAACGACCACATGCTGTCAATCCACAAATAACTCAGCGCAAAAACGACAAAAATAAAGCCTGAAATACGCACAGAATTGGCTTTACCAAAACGCTCAACAATCATGCCGGAAAAGGGACGAATCGCAATGGATGACACTAAAAATAAGGTCAAAGCCATACCCGCTTGCTGAATCGTACCACCCAATTCTTTCATAATATAAATGGGCAATATGGTCAGCAGCGCAAAGTAATAGCTAAATAAAAACAAGTTATTACACAAACAAAAAACAAAAGACTTGTTCCATAGTGATGCATGATTTTGATGGATCATGATGTCCTTGCCTCACCACCATGTGTGGCTTCTGATTCAATCAGAATCGGCTTAAGCGCCAACTGCACCAGTCGCTTGATATAGTCTTCATCTGGCTGAGTATTAAAGAAAATGATCTGATAATGAATCGGGCCATACAACATATCTAACATCAGCTCAAAAGGATAATCCGCTCGAATTTCTCCACGTTGAATGGCCAATTGAATCAGCTCACGTGTCGCTTCGCGTCGAGGTAACAAATACTGTTTAAAAAACTCACCCGCTGCTTCACGATGCTCCGCCAAAACGACCAGCAATGCTCGACCCACATGCTGATTTAAAGCCCGTGATAGTTTGAGCAATTGTTGATTTAGATTGAACTCTAAACTTTGTGATAAATCGAGCTCAAACACCGACGCGGTGTGCGCTTTAAAAGCATCGAAAACCAGATCGGACTTATGGTTCCACCAACGGTAAATCGTCGATTTTCCCACGCCTGCGCGAGCCGCAATATCTTCAATGGTCATGCTTCGATAATCACTTTCCGCCAAAGCATCTGTGACCGCTTGTAAGATACATTGCTTACGCCGAGAAGTTTTTTCAGTTTCACTCATAATTTAAAAAACGAAACGATACGTATCGTTTTATATTAAACAGTATTGGACTGAATGACTATCTTTAACTGAGCTTTGAAGAATAAACTTTAGTCGCACACTCGGAATTAAAATCCTTACTGCACTATCCAAACAAATTTCAGATTAAAAAAAAGATCGCCTAAGCGATCTTTTCAAATATTCAGCCACCAAAGCGATTAGCTTTGTGTCGACTTTTTATAAATACTGCAAGAAGGATGATGATTTTCCTGTAAACGCGCCACTTTACGATGTTCCGCAGCTTCGAAGCGACAACGTTTCCAGTCATTATCTAGATTTAATGCCGGAATTTGTTTTGGTTTACCTTGATCATCAACAGCGACCATTGTGAAATAGCAACTATTGGTATGACGCACTGTACGTTTTTGAATGTTCTGCGCTTCAACACGAATACCAATTTCCATAGAAGTACGACCTACATGGTTCACACTTGCAAGGAAAGTCACTAACTCACCCACGTGAATCGGTTCTTTAAAATTTACTTTATCGACTGATAGTGTCACCACGTAGCTACCAGAATAGCGACTTGCACAAGCATACGCGACTTGGTCTAACAATTTTAGAATCGTTCCACCATGCACATTACCCGAAAAATTCGCCATGTCAGGAGTCATTAAAACTGACATCGATAATTCTGACTGGTCGTCTAGTGCATTCGCAATTTGATCTAATGGGGACATCTTGTTTCTCTAGACTCGTGATATAACAATGATTAATGTGATTATTATATAGATTTTAATCAAAATTAAATGTTCAAATCGGCAAAAAAACCATCATTATTATTTATAGTGATCATACCATCATTCAGTAAAATATATATCGATAACGATATACACCCGATAAACAAGTATTTATCGCGCTATCTATCAGTTTTTTTTAATCCAAGCTATGCTGTGTTTTATATTTAAAACATATTCATTAAAACGCGTTGTTCATCGATTCAACATAGCACGGCATTAAACTTAATCTTCTAAGACTTTTAACATCTCGAAAGATACGTTGTCATAGCTGGTTTTTTGTCCACCATCATTGGTACTTTCTAGCGTGTAAGAATTATCTACATGTACATGAGTGACAATAAATACGTTATCTTCCATCATCGCAAGCTTTACTTTTTGTCCTACATCAAGCGTTTTCATCTACAGCCACCTTTAAAATATTTATTGGTTTTAAGTATTAATAACCTGATGATATTCTAAACACTTCAACAGTATTGGTAAACGTAAGCACATGAATAAAAACGCTAATATAGGTATATACTCTTAAAATCTACGTAAAACCAATTAATATGATTTTCTTAATTAATTTCAAATAATTAACTGTATATTTTCTTATCATTACGATTTTTATATTTGGCAAATCTTGTGATTAAGACCTAAAACCAATCAACATCCAATATATTAATGATTACTGGATACTATTGAGCATGGGAAAAGCTGAGAGCAAAAATTAAAATGCTTTGCTGAAATAAAAATGCACCCTGAGAGGTGAACAGGATGCATATCAATTTGCTGATCGTACCTGCCTAATCTTTGGCTGCTAAATAAGGAATATGATGCCCCTTGCTGTATTGATGTTCAGCATAAACCCGAGAAATCTCTCCAAGTTTTTCTAAGGTCGCCTCTTCACCTGCAAGCATCGTCGCTTCACGCCCTTTTACATCAAATATATGTGCTTTTTCACGTAAATCAGGTTGAATCACAATGTCTGCTCGCTTGAGCTCTTCTTGAGCTAAACGATTTTGCATAATATTGATATTTTGGTTAAACAAGCCCCAAACATTCGACGTTTCGGTATGAATCGGTCGTGCCAAAATATCCACCGCAATAATAATATCTGCCCCTAAATCGCGTGCAACGTCCACAGGAACAGGACTGACCAAGCCACCATCGACATATTCTGTATCTTCAATAATCGTTGGAATAAACATACTCGGAATCGACACCGAAGCACGAACGGCCTGCCCCGTATTGCCATAGTTGAACACGACTTTTTTGCCATCCTTTAACTCGGTTGCCACCACATACATTGGGGTTTTTAGCAACTCTAAAGGCACGTCATCAACTTGCTCATTAATATAATCTTCAACTTTTTTACCGTCAAAAAAGCCTTTTTTGTCCAAACGTATTTCTCGAACATCATTGGCTTTCATATTCAAAGCGATATCTCTTAACTCATTGGCACTTTTACCTGATGCATAGATTGAACCCACAATACTGCCCGCACTGGTTCCGACAATAAAATCAGGGTGTATTCCCTGCTGTTCAAGTATCTGAATGGCGCCAATGTGCGCATAACCACGTGCCCCACCACTCCCTAAAACCAAAGCAACAATCGGACGCTTTTCCTGCTTTTTCACTTTTTTAAAGTCAATGCGGTTATTCGCCACTTGAGCAGGTGCTGCGGTATAAGTCCGAATTTGTGAGGTTGTTTCAGCGCTGACCGTTTTTGAGCCCACACTTTGACAACCCACAAGGCTGATTGCGAATGCAGTCATCAAAACAGTTATGCTTTTCATTGAGAGATATTCCAAATGCAACTCGAGATTTGAAGAGAAAAAGTAGTCTAATCAGTCCGCATTCACGTCACTGTTATTATTCGTTAATGCCTCTGACCGATGCACATTATATTGACATACAACCTAGAAAGTCATTGGCTGTCAAAATTTCAATGTCTAGCAGAATTTCCACATCAGGATTTAAGCTCTTATCTAGCAAAAAAAGCCCCCGACAACGGAGCTTTTTAAAGTTAATTTTTGACTTTACCAAATATCGGAATTAACACGATCCTTATATTTTGGATGTTCATCCATCTTAAACACTGGCTCTTTTACACCACGTTTTAACTGTGAGGTGTAGTCTTTCATCAACATCAATAAGAATGGAGTCAGCAATAAAATTGCAAAGAGGTTAATACTCGCCATCACGCCCATGAAGAGATCCGCTAAGTTCCAAATCAGAGGCACACTCATGATTGAACCAAAGTACACCATCATGAGGACGAATACGCGGAATACAAACATGACCTTAGGATTGTTATTGATAAACTGCACATTACCTTCAGCATAAGCATAGTTACCGATTACTGAAGAATAAGCGAATAAGAACAAGATAATAGCAAGGAAGTCATCTCCCCATGCGCCAATCTGGCTTTCAAGCGCCATTTGCGTCAAAGCAACGCCTTCAAAGCCTGCATTTTCATACAAGCCAGATGCCAAAATAATGATCGCCGTACAGGTACACACGACAAATGTATCGACAAAGACACCGAGCATCTGAACTAGGCCTTGATTGACAGGGTGTTTAACATCTGATGCTGCCGCAGCGTTGGGTGCAGAGCCCATACCCGCTTCATTCGAGAATAAACCACGTTTAATCCCCTGCATCATTGCCATAGAAACCATGGCACCGAAAAAACCACCTGCCGCAGCATCAAATTCAAAGGCTTTACTGAAAATTAACTGGAAAATATCTGGGAGCATCGCAAAGTTAGCAAATGCAACATAGAAAGCAACTGCGAGATAAAGCAACGCCATAAAGGGTACAAATCTTTCTGCAACTTTGGCGATTCGTTTAATCCCGCCAAAAATAATCAGCGCAGTAATGAACACCAAGAACAAGCCCACCCAAGAGATTTCGAAACCGAAACCACCTAAGTCTAAAATGATATTGGCTTTATCCCAGCCCCACGCATGTGAGGTCGCACCTGTAATCGCATTGGCTTGCACCGCATTAAAGACAAAACCGTAAGTTGAAATCAGCGCGATGGCAAAAACCACACCCAACCACTTTTGCTTCAAGCCTTGCGTGATGTAGTACGCTGGACCACCACGAAATTGCTGATTTTGCGTATCACGCACTTTGAAGAGCTGTGCAAGTGAAGATTCCACAAATGCTGAACTCATGCCTAAAAATGCGGTAAACCACATCCAAAACACTGCACCTGGCCCACCAATTGCAATCGCAATTGCAACACCTGCGACATTACCTACGCCGACACGACTGGCCAGTCCCGTCACAAAGGCTTGGAATGGTGTAATCCCATGTTCATCATCGCCTTCTTTACGGCTAGATTTCATCACTTTAATACTATGAAAAAATAGACGAATCTGAACTGCGCCAGTGATTAAGGTATAGAAAATACCAACCGCCACTAAGAATACGACTAAGAAATCCCAAAGCGGATCATTAAAAACTTTGACCCAGCCCATGAGAGTTGCATTTAATTGTTCATCCATAATCAATACCTAAAATGCGAATACAAAAACAAAGGCTCTAATTTAGAGCCTTTGTAGAATTAAGCGAAAAATTTGAGAATTAATTGAATAACCGTCGCATTAATTAAGTCAACAAAGAATGCACCACATAGCGGTACAATTAAAAATGCCTTATGTGAAGGGCCATACATATTTGTAATCGCTTGCATATTTGCCACAGCCGTCGGCGTTGCACCCATACCAAAACCACAGTGACCTGCTGATAAAACAGCAGCATCATAGTTTTTACCCATGACACGGAAAGTCACAAAAGCAGCATACAAAGCCATCGTCAGCGTTTGTGCACCCAAAATGACTACAAGTGGGCCAGCGAGATCGGATAATTGCCATAACTTTAATGACAACAATGCCATCGCCAAATACAAAGATAGAGATGCATTACCAAATACATCGATAGCGCGGTCGAAAATTTGTACACGGAAAATACCTTCCAGTACATTTCGTAAAATTACGCCGCCAGCCAGTGCCCAAACAAATGTCGGTAATTCAAATACAGTACCTTTACTAAAACCTGTCATGAAGTCCGCAAATGCTAAACACCCTGCAAATAAACCTAATGTGGTAATTGCATTATCTGCTGTAATAAGACGAACTCGATGCGGATATTCAAACGGTACATATTCTGTTGAATTAATATCTGCTAAAGGCGTGTTATCACTTTTTTCAATTTGTTCATGAGTACGTGGCGTTGCAAGTTGATAGCGGTTAATTAATAGCTTAGCCAGTGGACCACCGATAATACCGCCAATAATCAAACCAAATGTCGCACTTGCCATACCTAAGGCTAACGCACCTTGAATGCCATGCTGAACTTCTAAAATTTCACCCCATGCACCAGCTGTACCATGACCACCTGTCAACGTAATTGAACCTGCAATCAAACCAATCAGTGGATCAATACCCAATAAAGTCGCAAGACTGATACCTACGAGGTTCTGCACCATGATGAATGAAGCAACAGCGACTATAAAGATGACCAAGCCGATTCCTCCCTCTTTTAATTTGGCAAAGTTTGCGCTTAAACCAATGGATGCAAAGAAAATCAGCATGAAACTCGTTTGTAATTCACTACTCGTTGTAATGCTATAGCCCCAAAGACTGTGCACTACTAAAGAAATAATCGCTGCAACTAAACCACCGGCAACAGGCTCTGGAATGTTATATCGGCCTAAAAAACCAATACGATTAACAAGAAACCGTCCCAACAAAAGCACAATTACCGCTGCGATTAAGGTATAAAACGCGTTAAAACTAAATTCCATATAATTTGTCCAAAATTATTTGAATATTTTTAAAGCTCTTCTATCAGCATTAGCTGCCTTTATGGTCTGAAATACAACTACATTTTGTAATTTCAAATCAATAATGCAATTCAACGACTCAAGCTAAAGAGTTTGAAAAATATTCATCATCTGATTCAAATAAGTAAGTCTGAGTTTTAAAAATCAACTCAAAATGACTAACAAATCGCTAAAAGTTTTAAATTGAGAAACAGCCTCAAATGAAGCAAATTCAATGACAGAACATTGTGTATGTCTGTACTGTTTCGCACTATTTCTGAAAAGTCGCACATTATGCAGCCTGAATAATAAAATTTCAGTACTTTTTATTACAAAAAGTTAATTTTTCTATAATTTAAAGTTATATCCAATTGTTTTTATTTAAATGCATTCGTATTTTTTATCTATATAAAATATTAAAGATTTGAACATGATGCTCATATAGGACGTGGTTCAACAACCTCTTTAACTAGCAGAACATCATTACTCAGGCGATTTAGTGAATCCATCTGCTTAGTGCTGTGGGTTAATTTGCGTTAAACGTCCTCTGTTTTAACAAAAAAAGCCTGAACTGAGTCAGGCTTTTTTGATCGATTAGAGTCGTTAGTTGAACTTAGAAGCTATATTTAGCCATTAAGCCAACGCGGTCATCGTTATAAGATTCACCCGCAAAATTTTTGCGTTTACCGTTTACATATTCCAAGCCAAGTTCAACTGGTTTTACAGGTGCGTAAATAAAGTTAATCCAAGCTTGCTGTGCTTCTTCGTTCGCATTTGAGTTAGATGCATCTTTCGCATACGCGCTGCCATCATCCGCAAATAGCGCGCCGTAAGCTAAAGTCGAACGTAGTTTTTCATTAAACTTATAAGTTGCACCCACTTGTACAGCAGTGAATTTGTTTTGCTCGATGTTGCCATCGACTACAGAGTAAGCCGAGTTAGAACCATATAAATAGTTACTGTTGCCTTCTGTATACGAAACATCACCATTCAATTTCAATTGATCAGTCACTGCATAAGATGCACCCGCTGCTACACCCCAAGCTGTTTCAGTATCATCCGCAGCTTTAGATTTGTAGTTTTCAACCAATGCACGAGCTGAAGCTGTGCCTTTACCTGCTGCAAAACCTTGAGTCACTTTGGCAGTTAAGTTTGGAAGGCGATATGTCGGATCTGCAGCAACAGTCCCTTTACTATCCCCTTCTTCCGCAGAAACAAATAATTGAGTATCTGGAGCTAATTTGTAGTTATAACGAACTTGAGGAATACGTGTAGTACCACCACCCAAGTTTGTATTGAAATCAATCATTTCTGGTGCATGACTAGATAAGAAGTTAGATGTCGTTTGACCAAATAACCAGTTGTTAAAGGTTAAGTAACCGTGACGTAAGCGAAGTCCATCATTTGAACCACTTGCATCTGCAAAGTCGACTTCAATTTTACCGCCCACTTTATTATCACCACCGACAGGTGCTGTAAAATCTAAACCAAAACGTGTGGTTTTTGCAGTTGCGCGAAGTTTATCTCGTGCTTCTTCTTTAGACGTATGTACGTTGTTGAAGTCGTTATCCGCACCTTCGATGATGTAGTTCGCATCACCACGAACAAAACCGTAAAGGCTTACATCTGCACCTGTTTTAGATTTTAAGCTTACAGCTGGAGTAGCTGGTGGCGGTGGTGGTGCAACAGGACGCGCTTTAACTTGCTGAATCTCTGTTTGTTGCTGTTGTTGAACTTGCTGCTGCGCTTTAATCAAACTTTTCAGTTCTGCAACTTCTGCACGTAATTGTTCAATTTCAGAAGTATTGCTGCCTGCATGAGCCATTGAGACCGTTGCCAAACTCATGGCAACAACAAGGGTTTTCATTGGGTGGAATACAGTTTGAGTTTTCATCCTAAGCTCTCTATTGTCCTGTCATTGTTGTATGCCCTAACTCTGGGCGCTTTGTTATTCGCCTATTTGAGCGGACAAATTTCAAGCTGCATATCCGTGCTTTAGTCGCATTAAAGCCTCAACTGCGAGCCGCCAATAACGAAATACTTGAAAGCAAAAAGCAAAAACGCTGAATCCATCACTGAAAATAGACTGAAATATTTAGTTAAAATTCAGACTTAGCCGATTCAGATGGCAAAAAAGCTCAACACCCATACCTTAAAGGTAAATATCCATACCCTATAGGTATGTCATAAAAATGATAAAATCCGACATATTACCGATAGAGACATTCACAATGTATTGATCCAGCATAAAGCACTGTGTTTAATGCAAATAATACTTATTTATCAGTTGCTCTATTTCATAAAGGTGGGACAACAGCGATCTACAGTTTCTCTTTTTATTTTCAAATGCATGATTACTTAGATATATGTTTCGAGTAAACAGCAATAGAATTCATAATGGGAAAATAGCGCCCTCATTCATCGTTATGGATGATGAACATTTATAATGAGTGACGCGGATATTTGATCAATAATACACGTACGTTGATGACCGACGTTTAAGTCAGACCTGCTAAACGTCATCACCTGCATTTAGTTCACCCCATGGCTGAAGCTTTTAAACTACGCATGGTGAACATTGCAACAACCACAAATAGCAGCATAATCAGGGCCATATTGATCAGCGCTGACCATACTAAAAAGTTCAAAAACACTCCGGCCAATAGACCACACGCAAATTGCATACTTCCCATGATTGCACTGGCTGTGCCAGCTCGTGAGCCTTGTTCAGACATCGCCAAAGCCATTGCATTTGGACCAGTGAAGCCGATTGATGCAACACATAAGAACATGCCCAACATTACAACAACGATAGATGAAAGATTAAATAATCCTGCCGCCAATAAGATCAGCACACCACACAATTGAAGTGCATTACCCAATTGCAAACGATGTCGAACCTCCAGTCGATTGGCAAGTTTCTTGTTGAGGGTCGAAAACACCATAATCCCTAAAGCATTCGCACCAAATACATAAGCAAATTGCTGTTGGCTCAGACCATAACCATCCATCAAAATGGCAGAAGAACCACTGATATAACAAAATAAAATCGCGCCAGAAAAACAGCCTGTGAGCATCGGCTTGCGGAAACTTGCATCCTGCAAAATGGCACTATATAAACCTAAGACTTGTTTCAAACTTAAGTTTAAGCGCCGCTCAACAGGTAGGGTTTCTTGAAAGAAAAAATGTACGCAGAAAAGACAAAAAATACCGACAAGCGCCAATACCGCAAATATGTATTGCCATTCAAACACCTGCAAAACCCATGCGCCTAAAGTAGGTGCAATGATTGGTGCAATTGTTGTCACGATCATCATGCTGGCAAAGGCTTGAGCAGAAGCTTGCATACTTAAGCGATCACGAATTGCAGCACGGGCAATCACTACACCGACACAGCCACCCAACGCTTGCAAAACACGAGCAGCGATCAAGCTCCATTCACTATTGGCAAAGACACATAGAAAACTGGCACAAATATATAAAACCAAACCGAAATATAGCGGTGTTTTACGCCCAATGCGGTCGCTGACTGGCCCATAAATTAACTGGCCAATCGCCAAACCCAAGAAATACGCTGGAAGACTATTGGCCACTTGTTGGGTTGTGACACCAAAATCGTCGGCCATTTGAGGCAAAGCAGGCAAATACATGTCGATTGAAAGTGGCCCCAAAGCAGTCAGCAACGCCAATAAGACGATCCAGCGTTGAGAAAATTCCTTTTGTGATTCGACGCTTTTCATAAGAATAATTCATTTATTGCAAGCAAGTTTTGCAGACAAGTTTACACTGCACATAGTATTATTTCTTGGCTTCAATGTGAAAATTCACACGATACACATTGCTTACTGCCCCATCGCTTTAGCAAAGGAAAAATTTTGAACGCCTGGCTCGCACGACTGAAACAAGCAACCTATAACACGACCTTTATGTATAACTTGCGCATGGTCATTGCCTTCGCAGGAACAGCCTTTGTCCCATATTTTTTAGATCAGCAATTGATGACCATTCCCCTCACCTTGGGTGTGGTTGCCGCAGGTCTAAGTGATATCGATGACCGCTTTTCAGTCCGCGTGCTCAATCAAATTTATACTTATATTGGGTTCTTTGTTACTGCGGTATCCATTTATCTGTTGTTCCCGCATCCGATTTTATTTGCATTGGGGCTGATCGTTTCTTGTATTGGTTGGATTCTTTTGGGTTCATTGGGTCGTCGCTATGCCACTATTTCTTATGGCTGTCTGGTGATCTCCGTGTATTCCATGCTAGGGGTCGAACTTTTTGAAAATTGGTATACACAAGCAGGTTTATTGGTCATCGGTGCGATGTGGTATGGACTGCTTTCGACTTTGAGCTTTCTACTGTTTCCTGTACGTCAAGTTCAGGACAAATTGGCGCAAAGCTATTCGTCCCTTGGTGACTTCTTATTTGCAAAATCTAACTTGTTCGATGTCGATATGACGCCGGAAAGTTATCAGCAAAGTTTGATTGAGCTATCGCTAGAAAATGGCAAATTAATTGGCATTTTCAACGATATGAAAACGGCCTTATTAACGCGTTTAAAAGGCGACCGTGGACAAAAAGATACGCGTCGTAGCCTGCAATATTATTTTGTCGCGCAAGACATTCATGAACGTGCCGATTCCGCGCATATTGATTATCAAAAATTGACCCGTATTTTTGAACATAGTGATATTTTATTTCGCTTTCAACGCGTGCTTTCGATTCAAGGTAAAGCTTGTAAAGATTTGAGTATCAGTATCTTACAGCGAAAACCTTATCATCATAATCAACGTTTTAAACATGCGTTCCACAATCTAAAATTGTCACTCGAAAAGCTGCGTGAAGAACAAAAATACGATGAAGTCTGGATCAACTCTTTATTTGCTTTATACCAAAACCTAAAAGGCATCGATGCGCAATTACGTAATGTCGAAACCGAGCGTTATATTGACCGACAAGCCCTGATTGAAAATCGTTTAAAAGATGATGATTTAAAAGGTTGGGACGACATCGTCATTCGATTCAAACAACATTTGAGCCCTGAATCGGTGCTGTTCCGTCATGCTGTGCGTTTATCGACTGTCTTATTTATTGGTTATATTTTTGTCCAAGTGACCAATATCAGTTATGGCTATTGGATTTTATTGACTGCCCTGTTTGTCAGCCAGCCAAACTTTAACGCCACCAAGCGCCGCCTCTATTTACGTATCATTGGCACCTTGGTCGGAATTATTTTAGGTTATGCGATTTTATATTTTGTTCCTTCTGTCGAAGGTCAGTTACTGCTACTCATTTTAAGTGGCGTGCTGTTTTTTGAATTACGCAGTAAGCAATATGCACAAGCCACTGCATTTATTACCATTTTGGCGCTGATCAACTTTAACTTAGATGGAATGGGTTTTGCCGCAGCTATGCCGCGTATGATTGACACGCTCATTGGTTGTGCCTTGGCATGGTTTGGTGTGAGTTTCATTTTCCCAGATTGGAAATTCCGTCGCCTGCCTCGAACCATCAGCCGTTCGATTCAAGCGCAGTGTGATTATTTGGCCGAAGTGGTTGAACAATACAAATCTGGTCGTAATAACGGGTTGAATTATCGTGTGGTCCGTCGTGCAGCCCATAATACCGATGCAGAAGTGGCTTCACTGATTTCCACTTTAGCCACCGAACCCGATACCGATCCGACTCAAAAAGCTTTGGCCTTTGAGTTTTTGTGTCTCAATCATACCTTTATTAGTTATATCGCAGCCTTAGGTGCGCATCGTGAAAAAATTCAAGATCAACAAGTCTTAACCTTATTGGATAAAGCTACGGATGACATTCAAGGTGCATTACTACGTGACGAAGTACCGGACTTAACGGCGCAAAATATGTTGCAAGAAATCCGTCAGCGTTTGTCACAAAATAGTGAGGAAGATCAAAAATCCTTAATCGTGCTACAACAGCTTTCTTTGATGTTTAACGTGTTGAACCAATTTAGCCAATTGAAACAAAATCTAAGTCATGAGCATGATCAAGCATCGACTGAACTGGCTTCGCTATAATTTGGATGATTTTGAAACAATATACTCACTGAATTGGTATAAATAATGCTAAACTTTTTACAGTTTTAAATCTGTTACTTTCACTATGACCGCAAAAAATTTATACGCCTACACGCTAGAGCCAGTGGCTTATGAAATTTCTGAAGAAGAACAACGTTATGCTCAACTTGTTCTGTCTCGCAGTAACTTCAAAATTGGCAAAAAAGCATGGCTAATTATGGGTGCAATTCTTGCACTGGCACTCTTGGGCCTCATCTTTATTAAGAACTATTCAACAGTATTTTGCTGGGTAGCTATTGTCTGTGTTGTGATTTACTTCCTTGTGCGTAAATTCGGTATCGAGTGGTATGCGAAACGCAAACTAAACGAGGTTCCTGTACAAGAAATTAAAGGCATTCGCATGGGTGTTCAGCCGCATGGGATCTCTATGCAGCAACGTATGGGCGCAAACATGGGTACGATGACTGTCGGTTGGAAAGACATTCATGAATGGTATGACACTAAAGACTTCATCCTTTTAAACTTTAAAGTGAAGGGTCAAGACGGCGCATACATCTTGCCTAAACGTATGGATAGCAAGAAGTTTCCATTTTCGACCATTCGTAAACACTTAAATGAAACTGTAGGCCCAGCTAAAGCAATTTAAGCCAAACAGACATTTATGTATAAAAAACCTCCGTTTTTTGGAGGTTTTTTTATCTGTTTAATTTTCAAATGATCATTGATAATTACAATAATGAGAATGAATATTACTTACTTTTTCCACATTCTCTACTACATCATCGTTTATAATTCGTCGCAATTCAGCAACCTTTTATCAATATTAAATCCATCATGTTTAAGAAAACCCTTTTCCAGATTCACTGGTTCTTGGGGATTAGTGCCGGCTTAATACTCTCGCTCATGGGGGTTACAGGTGCCATTTATTCCTATGAACAGCAAATACTTAAAGCAATCAATCAGGATAGCTATGTGGTTCAGGCTCAACAGCAGCCCAAACTAACCCCTGCTGAGCTTTATCAGCACTTTAGTCAGTCTGATCCTGACATGAAAATTAACAGCATCTCTATTGCCTCAGATGCTACCGCCTCAAGTACCGTGAATATTGTCAAAGAAGGTGCTCGTCGTGGCTATAACATGATGGTTAACCCCTATACAGCCGAAGTTTTACCTGAAATCAAAGGTCAAAAATTCTTCCAGTTTGTACAGCAACTACACCGTAATTTAACCGTTGGCCCTGTAGGTAAACAAATTACGGGCGCATGTACACTCATGCTAATTTATTTTGTCTTGAGTGGTTTATATCTGCGCTGGCCAAAAAGACATTCTGTAAAACAATGGCTTGCAGTTAAACCAAAGCTCAAAGGACGTAATTTCCTGTGGGATCTACATGCTGTCGTCGGCACATGGGTGATTATTTTCTATCTGATTTTGGCATGTACAGGTTTGTATTGGTCTTATGACTGGTGGCGTAATGGCATGTTTAAGGTCATGGGCGTTGAACGTCCACAGCCCCAGTTACAAGAAGGTCAAAAAACCAATGGGCACCCTACTGAACAGGCAGGTGCAAAGCAAGGTGGTGAAAAACATGCCACTGAGACAGAACAAACTCGTGGTGAACACCAAACACGTTCTGAAAGAAATCCTGCAAGGTCAGGTCCCTCAGAACACGGCGCTCAAGAAAACAAACATGGTGCTGAAGGTCGCGGAGAAAAACGTGGTCTAAAACCAGAACAAGTGAATATTGCTCTTACGCACAGTTGGAACGGCTTTAATCAAAATATTGGTCGTGAATACTCAAGTGTCACTTTTAATATTCCGAAAAAAGCCAATGGTGAATTAGAAATTAACTTTGTGGATGCCATCCCTCAACATGAGCGTGCTCGCAACAAAGCGACTTATAACTACAAAACCGATGCACTCACCGATATCGATTTATACGAAGATAAAAAGTTGAATGAAAAAATCATGACCAGCATGTTACCTGTGCATCGTGGTAGTTTCTTCGGACCGATTTATCAGTTCTTTGTGGTTATTGCATCCCTCATGATGCCGCTGTTCTTTGTCACAGGATGGATGCTCTATCTCAAACGTCGTAAACAGAAAAAACTCACACAGCAAGCCCGTCAAAGCTTAGCACCTGTTGCCATCGATCCCAATGCACAGCCTTGGTTAATTTGCTATGCATCACAAACAGGTCTGTCTGAACAATTGGCATGGCGTACAGCAACAAGCTTACAAGAGGCTCGTCAGCCTGTAACAGTGAAACCTGTTCAGCAACTTTCAGCAGATGACTTAACTCAAGCCTCTCAGGTTTTATTTGTTGCAAGTACTTATGGCACTGGCGAAGCACCTGACCTCGCTTCAAGCTTTGAACGTAAACTGATGACACAACGCCTCAATTTGAGTCATGTTCAGTTTGCCGTATTAGCTTTAGGTTCTGAAGAATATCCGGATACTTTCTGTAGCTTTGGTCATGCGATTCATCGTTGGATGCAGAGTAATGCTGCGAAGCCCCTGTTTGACACAATTGAAGTCAATAATGGCGACACCCAAGCCATTCAAGCATGGAATAGCGCTTTAGCCAAAGCGACTAAACTTGAACTTCAGCACATGCAAATTGAAAAAACTTTTGATGCATGGACATTGACCAAACGTGATTTACTCAACCCGAACAGTTTAGGTGCACCTGCATTTAATATTGAGTTAAAACCGCAACATGAAGCCAATTGGCAAGCGGGTGATATTGCAGAGATTCAACCAGGTAATAGTGCTGAACGTATTGCAAACTTCATGCAAAAGTACCAAATACAAAGTCAGCAAGTGGTTGATTCTACTCAGCAACGTATTGAAGATGCATTATGGGATCGTAACCTAAATACGGATGTTGAACCATTTGCCAACCTTGATCATTTGCTTGAACAGCTTCCACCGCTTCCAACTCGTGAATACTCCATTGCCAGTATTCCAAGTCAGCAAGTATTACGCTTAGTGGTACGTCAGCAGTCCAATGCGGATGGTGAGCTTGGTTTAGGCTCTGGTTGGTTAACACAACATGCAGCGATCAACAGCACACTACAACTGCGTATTCGTACCAATGAATCATTCCATCTGATTGCAGATAATCGTCCTGTGATTTGTATTGGTAACGGTACAGGTATTGCAGGTTTACTCAGTCTTTTACATGCACGCGTTCGTCAAGACTATACGCAAAACTGGCTGATTTTTGGTGAGCGTCAACGCGCACATGATTTCTTCTATCAAGACATCATTGAAGCATGGCAAAACACAGGCTTAGTTCAACGCATAGACCTCACCTTCTCTCGTGATCAAGCGGAGAAACGCTATGTGCATCATGAGCTACGTGACCATGCGACCTTACTAAAATCATGGGTAGAACAAGGTGCCGTGATCTACGTTTGCGGTAGTATCAACGGTATGGCAACGGACGTTGACTACGCACTGATTGATATATTAGATGAAGATGTTGTTGCTGAACTGCGTCAAGCTGGACGTTACCGTCGTGATGTTTACTAATAAGATGTTTACTCATAAATAGTCCCAACTAAAAACCAGACCTCGTGTCTGGTTTTTTTTTCGCTATACTTAGGCCAAATACGGATACTGCTTTAATTTTTTGAATGAAAAGAATACTACTGCTTTGTGTAGGCTTGCTGCTCTGTGTAGATGCCATTTGGTTGCTTACATTAGATAAAATTCATTTAGGCATCCTTTTACCCTTAGTCATTGGGTGTATTTTTCTTTTATCAGGACTATTTGCAACGCAAATCCACAATATTTTAGATCAATACCCTAAGCTCAAAAGGCTCTGGCGTGCGGCATGGTGGTTGTTTTGGCTTTGGCTATTGAGCCTTTTACTGTTTTTTGCGTATTTACACTTCAATAGCCAGCAATCCAAGCCATTTACTTCCATCCAAGCCATCATCGTTTTGGGCAGTGGCATTGAAAATGGTCAACCCTCTCCGACCTTAAAGGCGCGTCTCGATGCCGCAGCACCGTATGCCTTGAAACAGCCCAATACAATTATGATCATGACGGGTGGTTTAGGCTTTAATGAAAAAATGACCGAATCTTCTGTCATGAAACGCTATTTACTTCAACACTATGACATTTCAGCTGCACGCATATATGAAGAAAGCAGAAGTACCAGTACAGAATTCAATCTGATTAACAGTAAAATGATTTTAAAACGACATCAGATTTCGCTTGATGCCCCCATTGCGATTGCCAGTAGTGATTTTCATCTCCCACGTGCAAAAGCAATTGCACAAAAGCTAGGCTATACACAGGTGTATACCATTGCAGCGCCTACACCGCTGTACATCCGCTACAACTCTTGGCTACGTGAATATTTTGCCTTTTTGAGCGGTTTTGTACTTAACGAATATTAAAAAAAGCCCTTGTTTAATCAGTAAACAAGGGCTTTTTTATGTTGTAAATAAACCATTAATTTAAACGAATGCTACGTGGCAAAGGAATTTTAAGGTTTTCAAAAATTTCTGGGCGCTGCTGGTAGACTTGATATAAATAATTTTTAATATCTAACAGCATCTTTTCAGGTGCAACCAAAATATTTTGCCCTTCTGGGGTCAAATCTAAAGATACTGTAGTGCTCTCGCTACGTAAAAACGGAATGACTTTTTCGATAAAGTCTTTTAATGAAATTTCCTGAATTTCATAATTGGACCAATTGTCTTTAATTAATAAACGCGCTAAGCCACGATTTTGCCAAATGGCGAAGGAACGTTGACCTGTAGGTGTCGCACAAAGTGCCCAACCATCTTGATATAACGCAATCACGCCACCTTGAGCGACCATATTTTCAATAAATTGCTTATAGGTTTCTTGAGGATTGTAATTTGTAGTTTGAGTTTTAGACGCTGCCTTGCGCTGATATGGATTTCTCATAGATCACATACAATATTAAAATTATTATAGAGCGGATTCTATGTAAATCAGAAAATTTAGGCAAGCTTTTGGAGAAAGAAGTTTCTATAGAAGAATATGGTGGGCGCTGACGGGATCGAACCGCCGACATTCTGCTTGTAAGGCAGACGCTCTACCAACTGAGCTAAGCGCCCTGAGCGAAGAGTAACAAAGCGAAGCTTTGTCTGAGCGCAAGAGAAAAATCAAAGATTTTTTCTAAAGGCATTCTCTTGAACAGAGATTTTTAAGATAAATGGCGCAGCGGACGGGACTCGAACCCGCGACCCCCGGCGTGACAGGCCGGTATTCTAACCAACTGAACTACCGCTGCATCACGTAGTTTCTTTCGAAACACAACCAATATCATAAAGATATGGTGGGCGCTGACGGGATCGAACCGCCGACATTCTGCTTGTAAGGCAGACGCTCTACCAACTGAGCTAAGCGCCCTCAAAGGGTACAACAATTATATTCTTTGAAATGGCGCAGCGGACGGGACTCGAACCCGCGACCCCCGGCGTGACAGGCCGGTATTCTAACCAACTGAACTACCGCTGCATCGCAAAAAATATGGTGGGCGCTGACGGGATCGAACCGCCGACATTCTGCTTGTAAGGCAGACGCTCTACCAACTGAGCTAAGCGCCCTCAAAAGGTCTATCATGTAAATGGCGCAGCGGACGGGACTCGAACCCGCGACCCCCGGCGTGACAGGCCGGTATTCTAACCAACTGAACTACCGCTGCACTTACACAATGTCGCTATTGTGGTTCAAACGAATTAAGATTTAAAGTGGCGCAGCGGACGGGACTCGAACCCGCGACCCCCGGCGTGACAGGCCGGTATTCTAACCAACTGAACTACCGCTGCACTCTAAATATCTTAACGTTGAAAAGGTTTGGTGGGCGCTGACGGGATCGAACCGCCGACATTCTGCTTGTAAGGCAGACGCTCTACCAACTGAGCTAAGCGCCCTTTTCAAAACATGTTCATCGTTTGATGAGGTGCATTATAGAGAATCCTCACGGTCTGTCAAACGCTTTTCTAACTCTTTTCCACTTTTTCTGTTTGAGTGATTAAAAAATAAGTTATATTACGGAAAAATCAGTATTTTTGAACATTTTTTAGCTATAAACCTGTAAATTTATTACTAAAAATATGACTTATATTCTGCATCATTCACATAAAAAACAGTTTTTCAGATGGACTCATAACTAATCATTCAGCAAACCGACGATTAATTCACCACACATCCGGCATTCTAAAACAACCTAGTGTACAAAATACATTCAAACACGATTTTCTGTTGGTTTGCGAGCATTAGTCCTGACAAAAGTCCTGACAAAAAAACGCCTTTCAAACTCACTTTAATTTTTCAAATCTTTGTTTTGATGCCATGAACTTCGGTTTTCATGGCTTGTGCTTTTAACGACGTGTTCAATGTTCAGTGATGTAAACCAGCGCATTTAATGGAATCAATTGATAAAGTTCTACAACATCGCTGTTTCGCATGCGAATACAACCATGTGACATAGGTATACCCATTGGTTCAGTATCTGGTGTGCCATGAATATAAATATAACGTTGATAAGTATCACAGCCCTCACCCACATTAAAGCCGGGTTCCAAACCACTGAGCCACAATATTCGAGATAAAATCCAATCCCGCTCAGGATGTAATGCGGCAAGTTGCTCGTCGTAAACCTCACCTGTCCACTGACGTGCTTTAAAAACTGCATTTTGAGGTTGTTGTCCACCAAACTTTTCCGCAATTTGATGCCAACCACGTGGAGTCTTACCACTATTTTCTTGTTCACCAATGCCATTTTTACCCGATGAAATTAGATAAAACTTATTGAGCTTCGGCAAAGTTAAAGTTTGATCTTTCAAGTTAATCAGGATATCGGCTTGATCTTGGGTATATTCAGACATGCTCTTGCTCTTTCTGCTTATCTTTATCTACTGGTTGTGTCTGCGGCGATGTTTCAATAGTCCGTATCTGATTTGGCTCAGGTCGTGTCCATAACCAAATGCCAACGATCAACATGGTTAAGTCAGTGAATATCTTGACGGCAATCGGTGCAGAAGTAAAAAGCATAATCAGACCACTCACCAACATCATGATTGATGCGAACCATTTTGCTTTGCGGGGGACGGTGCCATTTTCGCGCCAAGCACGCAAGGTTGGCCCATATTTAGGATGATTCAACAACCACGCATCCATTTGAGGCCAACCTTTTGAAGCCGCCCATGCCGCTAATATTAAGAAGACTGTCGTGGGCATTCCCGGCAATAAAGCCCCTATAAAGCCTAAAATGACAAAGACAACCACTAAGCTTCGCCAAAACAACGTCTTCATACCGCTACCCTGAACTTTCAATTCAGGTAGTATAAGATGTTTTTAACAAATATCCGTTGTTATTCTGCATTATTCAAAAGGTTTCAATATGGCTGTAGCCCCGACAATGTCGTCTTATTTTGAGCCATGGTTGCAATTTAAACAGCCCTTAGTTCGCCAATTGGCTTTCTGTATTGCTAGCCCAAATATTCTGCAGCAAATTCCCAATGAACTCGAAATCCGCTATCCCTTTCATTTTCATCCAAACGAGCTTTGGCATAAATATTTTGAAGCCTATCTTCCCCGTTTAAAACAACTCGAACAACACCCAAGTGAATTAGTAGAATTTTTACAAAAATTAAAAAGTACTCGCCTTGGTTTACGTTTCGAAATGTTTATATGGTTTTGGCTGCTCGATCACCCATACCATCCATACCAGTTACTCGGACATAGCATTCAAAAAATTGACGGCCCTCGTACAGTTGGTGAACTGGATTTTGTTTTAAAAAATACCGAAAGTGGTAAAGTTGAACATTGGGAAGTGGCTTTAAAATATTATCTAGCCGAGCGCGATTTTCAATTACCCTATTGGTATGGCTTAAATCGTAGTGATACTTTGGCTCGTAAGCTTAATCATTTTACCCAAAAACAATTCCAATTTGATGAAGCACTTGGGCAGCAGATTCAACAGCGCTATTGCGTTTTAAAGGGCCAATTATATTTACCTATTCAGCGTACCAACGCATTGCCAAACTGGGTCAATCCTGCGCGTAGAATAGGTCAATGGGGACATGTCATTCCATCTACGAGTCAAGGCTATTATCGCCTACAACGACATGAATGGATCTGCGTGCAGCAGCAACCGACGAGTGCAACCGCACATTGGTGGACAGATGGTTTATATAAAAAAGACAGTGATGAAAGCTATTATATGTATAGACAGCCACGCTTGGTTTTGCCGCAAACAATTTAAGACTCAATGCACCATTTAGTAGAAATTTACATTTATTTACTCAACCACCGTAAAAACCACCTACTGTTTGATACGGCTATTTTTTAATCTAAATCTCACAACAGAATAATTTAGTCTTCTAAAAATTATTCTTTCATAATGGAGATTACATTCAATGAAAAAAATTTTAGCTGCATCACTTATGGTTGCTTTCGTACTGACAGGTTGTAATACAGTAAAAGGTGTTGGTAAAGACGTATCTAAAGCTGGAGATGCTGTAACCAATACTGCTGAGAAAACTTCGGAAGAAATTCGCCGCAATTAATTTCTTTCCCAAGAATTTATAAAAGAGCCCTATTTTTTTAATAGGGTTTTTTACGTCTAAATTTCCCTTCGCTTGTTGATTCGCCTATTATATTGCGACATTTTTGACTTCTGTATTTAGCATGACCTCAACAGCAACTCTTGATCTCAGCCTAGAACTACTTCGCCAACCGTCGGTGACACCGATTGACCATACCTGCCAGAACATTATGGCGGATCGTTTAGCCAAAATTGGCTTTAACATTGAAAATATGCGTTTTGATGATGTAGATAATCTTTGGGCACGTAAAGGGACTGAAGCACCAGTATTTTGCTTTGCAGGTCATACGGATGTAGTACCTACGGGTAACTTGGATGCATGGGGTTCTGACCCATTTCTTCCTGAAATTCGCGACGGAAAACTATATGGTCGTGGCAGCGCAGATATGAAAACCGCGTTGGCAGCTATGGTTGTTGCTTCCGAACGTTTTGTTGCGAAACATCCAAACCATAAAGGTTCTATTGCATTTCTCATTACCTCTGACGAAGAAGGTCCTTCGATCAATGGGACAGTCAAAGTTGTTGAAACTTTAGAAGCGCGTAATGAAAAAATGACTTGGTGTTTGGTGGGTGAACCTTCAAGCACCAACACACTTGGCGATATTGTTAAAAATGGTCGTCGTGGTTCGCTAAATGCCAATTTAACAGTTAAAGGTAAACAAGGTCACGTTGCTTACCCACATCTAGCAATCAACCCAATCCATACAGCTTCAAAAGCATTGGCTGAGCTTTGCGATACCGTGTGGGACAATGGTAACGAATACTTCCCTGCAACGTCGTTCCAAATTTCCAATATTAATGCCGGCACAGGTGCAACCAACGTTGTTCCGGGCACGATGAATTTACTGTTTAATTTCCGTTATTCAACAGAAGTAACGGCAGATGAACTCAAAGCACGTACCTTGGAAATTTTAGATCGTCATGGTGTTGAATATGACATCTCTTGGACGTTATCTGGTCTTCCATTCCTAACCCCAGTCGGTGAGTTAGTGAATGCCGCACGTGATGCCATTCGAGATGTTACTGGGACAGAAACTGAACTTTCGACCAGTGGTGGTACTTCTGATGGTCGATTCATTGCGCCTACAGGTGCACAGGTGCTTGAGCTGGGTGTTTTAAATGCCACGATTCACCAAATCAATGAACACGTCAATGTGGCAGAGTTGGAACCACTTTCTGAAATTTACGAAAAGATTTTAGAAAACCTGTTGGCTTAAATATTCCCCACATAGTCAAAAAAAGGAACTCAATGGAGTTCCTTTTTTATATCTCGTTTTTACAAATACTAAGCCGCTTGAAGCCCAATGCTGTTTTGAATATTGGCTAAATTTGGAATATGAAATACCTGATCGGCCATGCGTACATATTGGAAAATATTGGCGTCTTTCACGGTTTTTTCTTCATCAACCACTTCAGAAATACGCAGACGAATGGTTTTCGGCATTTCATTACACATCAGTGCAAAACGCTGTCCAACATCATCGCCTTCAATCACCAAAGCCACGCCCTGATTTTTTGCAGGATCATTGACCGAGAAAACAGGCAATTTCAATTCATGCCATTCAACAAAAGGAACCTTGGTTGCACTATCGAGCGCTGAAAGCACAATATTTTGTGGCAACAACATTGGCTCTTTACCATGACAATCGATGATATACGCATCGATAAAACCGGTAGAAACCGTAATGAGATGTTGCAGTTCCTGCTGATCAATTTTATCGCTGACAACCTGAGAAACAGTGTTTTGGCTCATAAATTACCCCTGCTTTTCTGCAATTAAAGCTTCAATATTGGCAAGCAATTCAGCTTCTTGGAATGGTTTACCCATATAGTGAGTCACACCTAAGCTAAATGCACGCTCACGATGTTTTTCACCAGTACGCGATGTAATCATAATGATTGGCAAGTCACGGTGAATGTCGTGGTGACGGACTAAGTTTGTCACTTCGAAACCATCCATACGTGGCATTTCAATATCGAGTAGCATCAAGTCTGGACGGACATTTTCAAGCTGCTCAATTGCATCTACACCATCTTTCGCGGTCACGATGTCATAACCTTGACGTTCAAGTAAGCGTGAAGTCACCTTACGTACTGTCACCGAGTCATCGACAATCATCACTAAACGACGTGCATTGGATTGACGGCCCAAATCACGCTGTTCAGCTGAATGTTTAACACGCTGCGTAGTTTGAATTTGACGTGCAATATTTTGCCCATCCAAAATCAAACATACATGACCATCACCTAGAATCGTGGCACCTGCAATCGCGGCCACACTGGTAAATTGTTGACCAATTGGTTTCACCACGATTTGAGAACGTGAACCCACCAGCTGATCTACCAATAAAGCAATGGTTTGACCACTGTTGCCTTTTATTAGCAATACAGGCAATGAATGGCCGACATTATTTAAACGTGGAATTGGCTGATTACCCACAAACTCTGATAGATAACGTAGTTTGTAATTGGTGTTGTCAATTTTAAACACGTCATCCTTACTATTGAAGTAAGTTTCGAGTGCCGTAGGTGCAATACGGACAATACGTTCAATTTGCGCTAATGAAATCGCATATTGCTGATCGCCCGCTTTCACCATCAAGGCATCGCTGACCGCTACTGTGGTTGGTACACGAATGGTAAAGGTCGTCCCTTTACCTAACTCAGACTCAACGGAAACATGACCACCCAAGGCTTTAATTTCACTTTGCACCACATCCAGACCAACACCACGACCCGAAATTTGCGTTACCGATTGTGCCGTTGAGAAACCTGGATGGAAGATCAATTGCAAGATTTCTTGTTTATCGAGGAACTGATCCGCTTTGATTAAACCAAGTTTTAAGGCTTTGTCTTTAATTTTGGTTTCATCAATCCCTTTACCATCATCACTGAAAGACACCAGTACATCAGTACCCTGACGACTAATGTTCAAGACGATGCTACCTACTTCTGGCTTTTTTAAAGCCAAACGGTCAGCAGTATCTTCTAAACCATGGTCGACCGCATTACGCAGCATATGTTCAAATGGTGTCACCAAACGCTCTAAGATCGTACGGTCCAATTCACCTTCTGTATTTTGAACAATCAATTCTGCAGGACGGTTCAAGGTCGAAGAGGTTTGACGCACAATACGTTGTAAACGTGGTAACAAACGATCAAATGGCACCAAACGGGTACGCATCAGACTTTCTTGAATTTCTGACTGAATACGTGATTGTTGTAATAACAGACCTTCCGCATCACGGATTTTTTCTGCCAAAGTACTCTTGAAGTCAACCAAATCCGACGCAGATTCGGCTAGAGATTTTGACAATTGGTTAATCGATGAATATTGGTCCATCTCCAATGGGTCGAAATCCGCATAGCGTGAATTTTCAGAACCATGTTTGGCAATAATTTGTGACTCAAGCTCACCATCCATTCGACGTAACTGGTCAGCAAGTCGCTTAATTGCTAACTCCATTTCATTCAAGGTATTGCCTAGCTGACCTAAGTCCATTTCAATACGTGAACGGTTAATCGAGTTTTCGCCTGATAAGTCAATCATCTTCTCGACGAGATCAGCCGAGATACGAATCATCTCATTGCTGTTATCAGAAGAATTGGCTTCAGTCCACTCACCCAACATCGATGGCGGTTCAACACCATCACCTTGAATAAATTCAAAGCCTTTGCTGACGATACCTTGTTCCAATTCTGCAACACGGTTTGGCAGTTGAACCGTAACATCCACATATTGAATGGACTCTAAGCTCAATTTGATGCTGTCAAAATTACTATAGTCGTGGTTGAAGATCGCTTCTTTTAACCATGCCAACGTCGTTTTGAGTAAGCCGTCATATGCATTTGAGTTGAAATGATGAACCGCGAAATGCTCAAACGTCGTCTCAAGTTGATACGCAATTGCGGCAACAGGTTCATTTTCAACCATACGCGCACCACCCTTAATACTGTGGGCAGCACGTTGTAATTGAAGCAATACGTTACGGTCACTACGTTGTTCAGTCCATTGATTTAATAATTGAACGGCTTGTTCAAGAATTTCCTCAGACTCTTCAAGGAAGGTTTCTTCCATGACAGAACGTAGATCATCATCTGGATGCTCAACATGATCAGCAACCGCATGTTCAAGATGTTCAACAGCGGACTCAGTGTGAGCAGTCGTTTGAGCTTCAACCACTGCTTCTGCTGTGTCTTCAACAACATTCATCGGCTCTGACACCGATACATCTGGTTCTACTGCTGCTTGTTCAGTTTCAGCTAAAATAGGAGCCGAAGCCAATGCAACAGGTTCTGAATGTTCTCCTGCCACAATTGACTGAATATTCCTTAGAATATCGATCACATTATTCGCTGGGTAGTCGATCCCTTGGTCACGAATGGTTTGAATACGATCTGAAATATCATCCTGCACCAAGCGAATAATTTGAATTAACGCAGGAGTAATCGAAATTTGCTGACGAATAATGCGCTCATAAATTGACTCCAATTCATGCGAAATTAAACCCACATGAGACGCGGCAATCATATTTGCACCACCTTTTAGGGTATGCAAATAACGCATTAAATTATTCAAAGCTGAAGTATTGGTCTTATCACGTGTCCAAGTACTGAGGTCTTGGTCAATCCCCACCAATAATTCTTCTGCCTCTTCAATAAAGATCCCTAAAAGATCTTCATCAAAGTCATTATTCGCATCCGCCGCTTGCATCTGTTGATGATCAAGTTGGATACGCTGACTTAATTGTGCAAAGTCTACTGCTGTTGTATTTGGAACAGCGGCTTTATCTTCTGCAGTGGCAACAGGTTCGGCAACGATATTGGCTTCTTGTGTAGTCGTTGCTGCAACTGCTTCAATGTCTTGTTGAACAAATGCAGCTAGCTCATTTAAGAAACGCTGAACCTCTTCACTTAACACCACACGCTGACCCGCAGCTAAGGTGTCAAATAAGTGAATGAATTCTTGATGCGCTTGTGCAAATAACTCATATCCATAATCAGCATGGAGCAATTCAGGCTTTTCAATTAAAGACTGATACGCTGCACGCATTTGAGTCGTGAAATCATGGATACCAACAGACGCACGATTATCCGTATGTTCAATCAACTCTAAAGCTTGTTGACTGAGCTGTTGAATATAGTCTGGGAATTCAGCTAGAGCACGTTTATCAAACTCAAATTCAGCATCTAATAACTGATCAATATTTAATTCGATTAGTTTAGAAACCAAACCTTGCGGATTATCTTCAGGCGCCAATTGATCTTGGCTTGCAAAACCATAATCATCCCAAGCGGCTTTGAAGGTTTCATAAATAGACGCAAGATTTGCCTTATCCCCTGAACGGAGCACGTGTAAATAATCACGAACAAATTCAGCATATTGAATCAATAAAGCAGTTTCTTTCGAGCTCGATACGATTTCGTCTTGCAATAAGGTTTTGAATAAATTTTCAACTTTTGAACTGGCTTCAAAAATCTCTTCGATTTGTGCCATCGACGAACTACCACGTAAGGTGTGTAGCGCGCGAATCAAGCCATTATAGTCTTGTGATTTACTATCATCAGATTGGAGGAACTGATCAATCGTTTGTAGATGTTCTTCAGCTTCTTCAATAAAAATGCTCACAGTCTCTTCGACCAGTGATGCATCTGCATCCACTTGCTCAAGATTTGTTTCTGATTCGGCCACTGCATCGATCGTGCTTTCAACTACTTCCACATGTTCTGTAGTTTCAACTTCAGTCAGCTCTAAACCAGTGACACCATCTTCAGATTTTAATTGATCTGCCAGTTTTAATAATTCTTCGAGTGCAGGCTCAAGGCTGATATTTTGTTGTAATTGTTGCCCCATTAAAACCAATGGACGTAAGTCAACATCTAATTCGGCAACATTTTTAAACCGTGGATAGAGCTTATATTGATAAACATTTAAAACTGTTTGTGCAAACTTTTGAACGGTCGGCGTTAACTGTACTGAACCCGCAATAACACGGTTCAGCGTATCTTCAACTGCCCATGCAGATTCACCCGCCGATTTTGCCCCGACCATACGACCTGAACCTTTCAGGGTATGGAAATGACGACGAATCGTCGTTAAAGTGTCTTTATCTTGTGGATTTTCCAACCAAGTTGTAAATAAACCCGCCAGCTCTTCAAAGATCTCTTCTATTTCTTCAACAAAAATCTCTAAAATTTCTGCATCTTGATCAAGATAACTATCTTCAGGAAGCGTAGTTGTTTCAACTAAATTTTTTAATATTTCTTTCATAGCTAAGGCTTCTTATGTTTTGCCACCAAGAAGGTTGCTCAAACTTAATTGTAACCATCACCTAAGACTTAACTGTGACGTTAAGTTCACCTTATCGATGTGTTATCTGTAATCGGTGCAGTACCCTAACCGTAGCTAAGGTACTGCAGGTTTGCGCCTGACTTACTCTGGGAGTTTAAAGTCAGATACAGATTCACGTAATGATTCAGCCATGTTCGCCAATTCAGATACCGAACGTGCAGTATCAAATGTTGCACTGGTGGTTTGCGAGGTAATTTCTTGTACAACGTTCATCGTTGTCGCAATATGACCTGCTGAAGCAGACTGAAGTTTTGCAGCATCCGAAATGTTTGCAATCAGTTTCGCCAAGTTACCCGATACAGACTGAATTTCATCCAGTGCTACGCCGGCATCCTTAGACAAGTTCGCACCACGTACAACTTCCGAAGTCGTTTGTTCCATTGAAATTACGGCTTCGTTAGTATCCGTTTGAATGGTTTTTACCAAGCCTTCAATCTGTTTGGTTGCAGACGCTGAACGTTCCGCAAGACGCTGTACCTCATCCGCTACCACGGCGAAACCACGACCTGCTTCACCCGCCATCGACGCCTGAATTGCTGCGTTTAATGCCAAGATGTTCGTTTGGTCGGCAATATCGTTAATCAGTGCGACAATGTTACCAATCTCTTGAGAAGACTCACCCAAACGTTTAATACGTTTTGAAGTTTCTTGAATCTGCTCACGAATCGTGTCCATACCTTCAATTGAACGGTTTACAACATCTGCACCGTTTGCAGCAATTTGTACTGAACGTTCTGCTACGACAGCTGATTCTTCAGCGTTCGAAGATACTTGGTCAATCGACATTGCCATTTCGTTAATCGCGGCAGATGCACCAGCAATCTCTTGCGCCTGATGCTCAGATGCTTCTGCAAGCTGGTTGGTAATACCCTGCGTATTCGCCGTATATTGTGCAACTTCTTGAGAAGTTTCTGTAATACGCGATACAAGGTCACGTAATTGGTCGATTGCGAAGTTAATCGAGTCGGCAATCGCACCGGTAAAGTCTTCAGATACCGTCGCATACGAACGCAAGTCACCGTCTGCAAGATCGGCAATTTCATCGAGTAAACGTAAAATCGCGTTCTGGTTACGGTCATATTCTTCTTGAAGACGGGTTACACGGAATTTATCCGATTGACCACGTAAAGAAAGAAGTTTGAATACACAGATCAAGAAGGCTGTTAATGCAAGAATCAACAGTACCGCAGGTAAAATGGTTTTCAGACCAGTGTTAGAAGACAATTGATTTAAATTACCCAACAAATTGTCTGACTCAGCAAAAATTTGTGAAGATGCTTTACGTACGTTCACAATTTGCGTTGAGTTTTTCAAAATCGTCGCTGAAGCTGATTTTAATACGTCGTCATATTCGGCTTTAATACCTTCAAGTGATTCACGTAATTCAGGGCTTTCAATACGCTGTACACCGAGCTCTGCACTACCGTCCAATTGAGCATTTAAGTACAAACCGAAGGTTTCCGTATCGGCACTGAAGTCATCCGCAGACTCACGTGAGCTATCAGAACCTGAAAGCACCGAACTGATCGAACGTAAAATACGTTCCGCAATCAATACTTGGTTTTTCGCAATAACCACCTGGTTCGAAGGCATGTCTTGACGCGCCATTTGGTCGACCATCAGGTTATATTCCGCCTGAATCCCCGGAATGGTTTCACCAATCGCGATGTTCGTGTCATATAACTTGTTAATGATTTTTTGTTGCGAGGTAATCAAGTCAATACTTTTTGAAACTTCAGTCCACTGCGTATCTACAGATTTCAACGCATCGGTATTTGCATGAATATCTTTTACTGTTTCTAAGTTTTCTTTGAACGAATCTTGAGAGGCAATTAATTTTTTCATTGCATCTTCAGTACCTGAAGCAGTTGCCTCAGTTGCTTGACGCGAAATTGTTTGCGAAAGAAGACGGAGTTCACCCAAACTTTGCGTTAATTGGTTACCGCGAGGAACGCTATAGAATAGGTATAATAAAATGATCGTTGCCAGTACTAATGAGCTAATCGCACCATAAATAAATGGTTTGGATTTTTCACTATCACCAAAAACTCGAGATAATTGATCTGTCTGTGATTGCAGTTTTGCCAGAAAAGCATTACCGCCTTTACGACCACTGGTGCTTTCACCCGTATTTTTCTTTTTAAGTTTAAAGCCCATTCAGCTTCTCCCCGATTACGCCTTCTTTCGTTCGTGCGCGACAATTAATTTATAAATTTTATAGATGCGTTCATGTATTTTGGATTTTGCAGTAAACGACTGAAGAGAAATACATTCCACTGCTGGTTATGCTGGTGGAAATACCCCTGACAATATTCCTGTAAATTTCGATCCAACTCATTATGTTTAGAAAAATAACTTTTCTTATTAAAGTGTTGAATACCCAAAACTTGATCGACTACCAAACCGACATAATGGTCATTATGACTAATACATAAAACTTTTTGAGTGGGTGAAAAACTACTTCGATGACCGGTTATATATTGTGCTAGGTCAGACAAAGAAAGTAAGCGTCCCCGAATATTGGCTAGTCCCATCACCCAAGGTTGGGTGTTGGGAACTGGCGTATATTTTGGTGGGTAGATCACTTCAGCTACTTCACCTAAAGGAGCAACGTAATATTGCCCCATCATCTCAAAAGCAATGCCTGACCATCGGTTTACTTCATTTTCAGTGGAAACGTAGTTTTTGTTTCCTCGTTTTGCGATTCGAAGTAATTCGATAAATCCATTTGCTGCCATAGAGCTTTATCCTGCATTGAGGTGTTGCTTAATCACATCAATTAATTGTTTTTCGTCTACAGGTTTAGTTAGATAATCAGAAGCACCCTGGCGTTTACCCCAAACACGGTCAGTTGCCTGATCTTTGGTACTTACAATGACAATCGGGATATGCTTGGTGGTCGCACCACGTGCAATTTGACGTGTTGCTTGGAAACCATTCACACCCGGCATTACCACATCCATTAAGACCAAGTCTGGTAACTCAGCTTGAGCCATTGTCACCCCATCTGCCCCATTTGAAGCTTCAATCACTTCAAATCCGTGTTTACCTAAAATTTCTTTAAAACGGAAAGTTTCTGTTGGTGAATCATCAACGATTAGGATACGTGCCATGCTTTTTCCCCAAAAAATAAAAAATCTAATTAAGCTGTAACGTGATTACGGATTGCATTCAGCAATTCATCTTTACTGAATGGCTTAGTCAAGTATTCATCAGAACCTACAACACGACCCTTCGCCTGATCAAATAAACCATCTTTACTTGAAAGCATAATCACAGGAATATTTTGATAATTTTGAGAGTTTTTAATCAGGGCACAAGTTTGATAGCCATCAAGACGTGGCATCATTATATCGACAAATACGATATCTGGATTCGCATCTGCAATTTTTGAAAGTGCTTCAAAACCATCTACAGCAGTGACTACTTCACATCCTTCACGCTGAAGCAGCGTTTCGGCCGTACGACGAATGGTTTTTGAATCATCAATTACCATGACTTTTAGATTTTGGAATTTATCGTCCATTTATTGACCCTACCCATTGAGGATGTACAAACAATTAAGTTAGCAGCATTATTATTTACAAGTTGTGAACATTTTTAACATATCTTTACTTGCGTTTTCAATGAACATTTTCTGCGCAAACACACAAGATTTCTTGTTTTTATTAACTGCTTCACACTTTCCGATGACCAACGATTTTTTTTTAACTTGGAATAGTATTTAATTGTCTTAATTAAGCATATTATAGCAAGATTATTACTTTAAAATAAGTAATTTAGTCAACTTTAAACTGGGGAGTACAAGGTTGAGTCCGTTTACAAAAAAAATTCACTTGATTGGCCTTAAACATTTCTCAAAAAAAGTCATTCTGACGACTTGTTTACTGGCTTATACCCCGCTTTTATTTGCTGCACCAACCAATACGCAGCAACCACAAAAGGCGACTTGGTATCGTTACTATGACAGTAAAGGCATAGCAAACATCAGTACCAATGTGACACCAAATCACATCCGCTATGGTTATGAAGCACTTGATCAAAATATGCAAGTGATTAAACGTAACCGCCCCTACAATGCTGAAGCGGACGTTAGACAAGCTCCTCAGCGTGCTGCCCAAGCACGTCAGCAAGCATCAGATATCAAACTTAAAAAAGCCTATACCAATAGCCGAACTGCGGCCATTAAAAAGCGTGATGCACTGACGGGTATACGTAAACAGATCGTGTTTGAACAAGAACAATTAAAACAATTACAAAATGATCGTGTATTATTTGTTCGCCAAGAACGTGAACATTTTCGAAAAGGTGAAACCGTTCCGGCAAAATTAAAAACAATGTTGGATAATAATCAAAAAAATATGGTAGCGAAAAAAGAATACATTCAATCGTTACAAACTCGCTATCGAAATACAGAAGCTGAATACGACAGAATTATTACGCGTTTAAAAGCGATGGAATAAACTTGTTATTCAATTGCTTTTGTAGACCGCTGATATAAGGACCATTATGCAATCTGCACAGCAATCATCCCCTTTTTTAAAGCTTAGCCTGCTTTGCATAAGCCTGACTTTGGCTGCATGTCAAAAAGAAGATCCGCAGCAAAGTGTAAAACCAGAAAATAAGATTGAATTGATTCAACAAGATCTGGTGACGATCGAACAAGGCAACGCCATTTCAAAAACAGCCTTTACAGGCACCATTCGGGCAGTCAATCAGAGCAGTATTCAAGCCCAAGTCACTGCGACTGCAACCAATGTTAATGCAGAGGTCGGACAACGTGTCAGCAAAGGCCAAGTGTTGGTGCATTTAAATAATCAAGACAACGCAGCACGTCTTGCTCAATCACAAGCGAACCTCGCATCCACACAAGCTCAAGCCAATCAAGCCAAACTGATGATGGAGCGCAAACAGCGTTTGCTAAATCAAGGCTTTATTTCCAAAGTAGAGTTTGAACAAAGTCGTGTCGATTACCAAGCTCAACTGGAAAATGTTCGCGCCCAACAAGCCAATGTCGATATTGCACGTAAAGCCAATCAAGACGGCACCATTTATAGCCCTATCCAAGGCGTGATTACCAAACGTGATGTTGAACCGGGACAAACGGTTGCTGCGGGACAAACCCTTTTTGAAATCGTCAATCCAGACCAATTGGAAATTCAAGCCAAATTACCAAGTGATCAGCAAGCTGTACTGAAAATTGGACAAAAAATTGAATATAACATCCAAGGCAATAGCAATTTACTCACTGCACAAATCAGTCGGATTTCACCGATTGCTGATCAAGCAAGTCGCCAAATTGATTTTTTTGCAGCCCCAAATGAAACCATTACATCATTAAGTATTGGTGCTTTTGTCGAAGGTCACATTTTAGGTACAGATAATATTTCAGGCCAAAAAATTCCACTCGATTCCATTCAAAGTCTAAAAGACCAACCTTATGTCTGGGTCATACGTCAAAATAAAATTGCCAAAGTGCCTGTACAAATTTTGAATCAGAGTTATAGCAATAACACCGCGATTGTTCAGGGCTTACAAAATAGTGATCTGATCAGCCGAATTAAATTTAATGATTCAGATATCAAACAAGATGTAAGTATCAGCCAAAATTAAAAGAATAAGGCAGGACAGTTGTTATGTGGTTAACCCGAATTAGTGTGAAATATCCTGTTTTCACCATCATGATGATGTTCTGTCTGATGGTGCTAGGACTCGCTTCTTGGCAGCGTATGGGCGTTGAAGAGTTTCCTGATGTCGACTTCCCTTTTGTTGTGGTCTACACCAACTATCCGGGTGCTTCTCCTGAGTCTGTCGAATCTGAGATCACCAAGAAACTTGAAGATCAAATCAATACCATTTCAGGCCTTAAGCAAGTCATTTCACAGTCCAGTGAAGGTTTATCCACGGTCATTGTCGAATTTAATCTAGACGTCTCATCCTCTGTAGCTGCACAGGATATTCGAGATAAAATTGCACCGGTAACCGCACAATTTCGTGATGAAATTGATGACCCCATTGTAGAACGCTACGACCCTACTGCCAGTGCGATTATGTCGATTGTTTTTGAATCAAAGGACATGTCTTTACGTGATTTGAGTTCCTATCTCAATCAACGGATTGTGCCACAGCTCAGAACAGTTCCCGGTGTAGGTACGGTCAATTTATTGGGCGATGCGCAGCGACAAATTCGAATACAAGTAAATCCGCAAAAATTACAAAGTTTCGGGATTGGGATCGATCAAGTTATAAACACCCTAAAATCTGAAAATATTGAAGTTCCGGGAGGAACCTTAAAACAAAAGAACTCAGAATTGGTGGTCGAAATTAAATCTCGGGTTATTCACCCAAATTCTTTTGGAGATTTAGTGGTTGCCAATAAAAATGGCGCGCCGATTTATCTCAAACAAATTGCCGAGATAGAAGATAGCCAAGCCGAAATGGAGTCGAGTGCCTATCTGAATGGTAAAACAGCCGTTGCTGTCGACATTCTGCGAAGTTCGGACTCTAATGTGATTGAGGTGGTTGATAATACCCGTAAAACTTTAAGTAAAATTCAACAGCAATTACCACAAGGCACGACGGCAGAAATTGTGGTTGATTCATCTAAAGGTATTCGTGGCAGCATTAAAGATGTGGCACGTACCATTATTGAAGGTGCTGTACTTGCAGTCTTCATTGTTTTGCTATTTCTCGGTTCATTTCGTTCGACAGCTATTACAGGTTTAACCCTACCGATTTCGCTACTGGGCACCCTCACCTTTGTTTGGATTTTTGGTTTTACCATCAACATGATGACCCTACTGGCTCTCTCGCTGAGTATCGGTCTACTCATTGATGATGCCATTGTGGTTCGTGAAAATATTGTCCGCCATGCCGATATGGGCAAAGACCATGTCACCGCCGCACTCGACGGCACGAAAGAAATTGGTTTAGCTGTATTGGCCACGACCTTGACCATTGTCGCGGTATTTTTACCTGTGGCATTTATGGGCGGTATTATTGGGCGTTTCTTCTATCAATTCGGTGTAACCGTTAGTACCGCTGTACTGATTTCGATGTTTGTGAGTTTCACCCTTGACCCGATGTTGTCTGCTCACTGGGCAGAACGCCACGATCCAAATAAAAAGCCCGGCAAAATCAAACGCTTTTTTAACTGGATTTCGGGCAAGCTCGATAACTTAAGCCATCATTATGAAAAATTACTCAAGCTTGCTTTAAAGTTCCGTCTCATCACCCTTTTAATCGCCGTCGCATCATTATTTGGTGCATTGGGTTTATCCAAACTGATCGGAACCGAATTTGTACCGGTACCAGACAAAGGTGAAATTCGGATCAAATTTGAAACACCCGTTGATGCAACCCTTGAATATTCACAGGCGAAGCTTAAGCAAGTCGATCGTATCATTCGCCAGCATCCAGAAGTCAAAGCCACTTATGGTGCCATTAATAGTGCCACTGATCGCGGTAAAAACCATGCCAGCATTCGTGTCACCGTTTCACCACGTACAGAGCGTAGTCAAACCTTAACGGATCTCAACAATGAATTCCGTACCCGTTTAAAACATGTGGCAGGAATTACTATTACCTCGATTGCCTCAGCTGATGAAACAGTTTCGGGCGGTCAAAAGCCGGTCATGATCTCGATTAAAGGCCCAGACTTAGATGAGTTACAACGCATTTCAGATCGATTCTTGGTTGAAGTTGCCAAAGTCGAAGGTATTGTCGACTTAGAAAGCTCGCTTAAAGAACCTAAACCGACGCTAGGTGTACATATCAATCGCGTTTTAGCCAGTGATTTAGGTTTATCCGTCAATCAGATCGCCAATGTGTTACGCCCTCTTCTTGCGGGGGATAATGTAACAACGTGGAAGGATGATAAAGGCGAAACCTATGATGTAAATTTACGTCTCACTGAAGATCAGCGTCGACTACCAACAGACATTCAAAGCATGTACATCACATCGCAAAAAACCGATGCCACAGGCTTACCTATCTTGGTTCCATTGGCAAGTGTGGCTAGCTTTGAAGAAACATTGGGTGCTTCACAAATTAACCGTCGTGATCTGGCACGTGAAGTGATGGTTGAAGCCAACACGGCAGGTCGTCCCGCGGGTGATATTGGAGCCGAAATCAATGAGATTGAGAAAAATTTCGACTTGCCACCGGGTTATAGTTTTGTCACGCAAGGTGCCAATAAAGATATGGCTGAATCAGCGGGTTATGCAATGACAGCGATTACGCTCTCTATTGTGTTTATTTATATTGTTTTGGGTTCACAATTTAATAGCTTCATTCACCCTGCAGCCATTATGGCGTCATTGCCCTTATCATTGATTGGGGTGTTCTTAGCCCTATTCTTATTTAATTCAACCATGAACCTCTTTTCCATTATCGGGATTATTATGCTCATGGGCTTGGTGACAAAGAACGCAATTCTACTCATCGACTTTATTAAAAAAGCCATGGATCATGGGGTAAATCGTTATGAAGCGATTATTGAAGCAGGTAAAACCCGTTTACGCCCCATTTTAATGACCACCAGCGCAATGGTGATGGGTATGGTTCCGCTTGCACTTGGTCTGGGTGAAGGCGGTGAACAAAGCGCGCCAATGGCACATGCCGTGATTGGTGGTGTGATTACCTCTACCTTACTGACACTCGTGGTTGTTCCAGTGATTTTTACCTATTTGGATGATTTCCGAAACTTCCTTGCACGTCAGGCCAAAAAAATCATGTCATAATGACAAAATCTAAAATGAGGTGACTTTGGAAAATGTTCACCTCATTTTTTATTGTATACTCTCCACTTTAACGCTTAATTTTTTAGGACAGTTTCCATGCGCGCGAGTCGCTTTTTATTTGCAACGTTAAGAGAAACCCCAAACGATGCTGAAGTTATTTCACATCAGCTTATGCTTCGTGCCGGGATGATTCGTAAATTGGCTTCAGGTTTATACACTTGGCTGCCGATGGGCGTTCGCGTATTAAATAAAGTTGAAGCGATTATCCGCGAAGAGATGGATCGTGCTGGTTCACTTCAAGTCCTGATGCCTGTCACTCAACCTGCATCTTTATGGGAAGAATCAGGTCGTTTCGTACAATATGGTCCAGAACTTTTACGTTTTAAAGACCGTCATAACAATGACTTTGTACTTGGCCCTACACATGAAGAAGTGATTACAGATCTTGCTCGCAATGAGTTGAAAAGCTATAAGCAATTGCCTGCAAACTTCTACCAAGTACAAACCAAATTCCGTGACGAAATCCGCCCTCGTTTCGGTGTGATGCGTTCACGTGAATTCATCATGAAAGATGCCTATTCTTTCCATGTTGACCAAGCCTCTTTACAAGAAACCTATAACAACATGTATGCAGCTTACTGCAAGATTTTCACGCGTTTAGGTTTAAATTTCCGTCCAGTTCAAGCGGATACAGGTTCAATTGGTGGTTCGGGTTCTCATGAATTCCACGTACTTGCTTCTAGCGGTGAAGATGACATCGCATTCTCTACAGAGTCAGATTATGCTGCTAACGTAGAAATGGCTGAAGCCGTACTAGTTGGTGAACGTGCTGCTCCGACTAAAGCACTTGAAATTATTGATACACCAAATCAAAAAACCATAGCTGATGTTTCTGAATTCCTTAAATCAAAACCTGCTCAATCTGTAAAAGCATTGTTGGTTCAAGGTGTTGCTGAAGAAGGTAAAGCTGCGCCAGTGGTTGCCTTATTCCTACGTGGCGACCATGAACTGAATGAAATTAAAGCTGAAAAACACCCATTAATTGCTGCTCCATTGGCCTTTGCAACTGAAGCACAATTGGCTGACTTAGGTTTAACGGCTGGTTTCTGTGGCCCTCAAGGCTTAACCGAAAAAGGCATTACAGTTATTGTTGACCGTGCAGCGTCTGTACTTTCAGACTTTGTTGCTGGTGCAAACCAAGTCGATAAACATGCTGTAGGTGTAAACTGGGAACGTGATGCACAATACACCGAAGTTTATGACCTTCGTAATGTTGTTGAAGGTGACCCTTCTCCAGACGGTCAAGGTACAATCTTGATTAAACGTGGTATCGAAGTTGGTCATATCTTCCAGTTGGGTCAAAAATACTCTGAAGCACTTGGCTGTAAAGTCTTAGGTGAAGACGGCAAACCTCTCGTTGTGACTATGGGTTGCTATGGTATTGGTGTAACCCGTGTTGTTGCTTCTGCAATTGAACAAAACTTCGATGACAAAGGGATTATTTGGCCGTCTGCAATTGCTCCTTTCGAAGTTGCTATTGTGCCAATGAATGCGCATAAATCACCGCGCACGTTAGAAGCAGCTGAAGCACTGTATGCAGAATTAACTGCTGCTGGTTATGATGTTCTTCTAGATGATCGTAATGAACGTCCAGGTGTTAAATTCTCTGATATCGAGTTAACAGGTATTCCACACCGTATTGTCATTGGCGAGAAAGGTTTGGATGCTGGTACATTTGAGTACAAAGGTCGCCGTGATGAAGAATCAAGCAACCTCAGTAAAGAAGACCTTTTAGCGAAAATTGCAAAATAATTTGCGCTAAATATAAAAAAATCCCGCTAAGTGCGGGATTTTTTTATATTAAATACTTTAAGCCTTAACAGAATTTCAGCCCGCCGAAGCAGTTAGAACGAAACTCCTGTCCAGAAAGTTTTAAATTGTTTAATGGGAAATCAATTAATGACGGGTTTTTAATCTCTTTAACATCCAAAGCCGAACCTGCAACACAACCAAAAAGTAAATCTCCACAGTTACGAACATTGGTACTTAGGTCATGGTTAATTCCGGCGATCGTTTGTTTCAATACTTCATCCGTAATCGCCACTTTGTCTGAAGGTGTAATACTCCCCAAATCGACCTCATCTTCCATCGCCAACCACCAACCTCTTTCTGCTGCAACTGCAGCTCCAGGCCATAGTATTTTTTGAGCTTGTAAGGATAACGAAGCAGGGTTATTTAGATAAAGTGCATGGATCAAACCTAAACTTTGATTTACCGTAATATCGGTTTGTAGTCCAGTAAGATAGCCTGTTACGTCTTTATTCAAATTAATATTTAACCCAAGTAGAGAGATCTGAGCTTCTAATGGACCACTAAAATCTAGACGATCAACTGTACCTGTGCCTTTTAATACCGCAATATTATCCTTAATTCTATTCCCGCTCACGACAGTGGCTGGAATTGTAAAAGGTGCTGTGGTTGATTTTAAATTAAAAGAATAATTATCTGATTTGTAGTGAAGCGGTAGATCAACTTCAGCACCAAATAATGTCCCCTTAACTGCCCCTTCAATGTATTGCTGCGTAGAAGCATAGTCCATCACACGCTCGGCAGTTGTTGCAACACCCGCAGACGCTTTGGTTTTCATATACCCACTAAAGGTGTTGATACCATTGGGTGTATTACTATTTTCTGTACCTAATGTCATTAACCCAGAAATTTTTTCAGCGCTCAGACGAAAGCCCATCACTTCACGAGTTGCAGCTGATTTGGGATCTTTAATTGCAATTTCGATAAAAGGATTGGTCAACAAAGCAGAAGTTGCCGCACGTTCATCAGACGTATAATTGCTATTTACAGGCAATCCACTCAATGAAATATGATCGATATCAATATCACAAGCACCTGAGCCATTTGCACCACCACAACCCAATTGCAGCTTTTTAATATTGGCATTGAGCTCCATTTCAGCTTCTAAACCAAGCTTATAAAAGCCGACATTGGATTGGTCTACGGCTTGTCCACTCTCATCCACAGAATTATACCCCTGCGTATATTCCATGGAGAGTAATGCTTGACCATCAACTTTTGATAAGCTTTCATCATCTAAAGCCATCATTGCATGAGATAAGCTACTCATCGCAAATGTCGAGAAGATCAAACCTCTGATTAACTTCTTTTTCATAACAAATTCCCTGTTCGTTATTTTATTTATTTGTTATTGATTTAATATTATTAGCGTGGAGTAATCCCCATGGTGCTTCGCATTGTTCCACCGGTTAGGGCTATATCCGCCATCTTTTGCATATTGCCATTTGTTAACATCGATACTTCTGCACGAAACGCTTTAGACATATTATTGGTTGGATTAAATTTCACCTGATTATCAAACTCTACCGAATCTTGCTTCATTTTAATCCGAGCATCAAATCCGAGTTCACCCTGCATTTTATTAATATTGATACTTGAAGCTGAAACGACACCGCTAGCATTTACATCTTCATTCATCAAACTTAAATAGCTTCCCATAACTTTTTGATCTTTCTTTTCAGCATCTGTTAAGGCTTTAAATTCAAAGCTTCCACGGAAAGACAAATAATTATTTTCTGCACTGTCATTTAGACCCGGTACTATAAATAGCTCCCCCTTACCATCGAGCTTAAACGCAATATTCGTCAACACATCATCACGTTTAGAGAAATTATCTAAAGGTACTGTAGTCCCACATTTGACAGAAGCTGTAGTCGCACAGTTATAGGTTGAACCCGGAAGTTGACCAATCGCTAACTCGGCATTGGCTGCAATCAATAAATTATCTGCACGTACATAGATACCGTCATTTTCATAGCCAATCACACCATCAGATTGAATCAGCGCATTGATGTTTCGCAAGCCTGCATAATAATTGACTTCTTGGCCATTTAAGCCTTTTTTACCATCGATCAAGATAATAGAGGTCGTACTTGGTGTTCCTGTTTTTTTATCAACACCATAACCATCCGTGCTCATCACGAGGTTATAGCCAATACCTGATTTTTCAGTCGTATTTTTATAACTATATTTTTTCTCTGATAATGCAACATTGGCATTCATATTGTAAATTGGAATACCAATCCCCCAACTATTGTCATTACTTGCAATTGCAGCAATTGAGTTATCAGAAATAAATCGTGCTGTACGTGCGATGGACTGAAAATCCATACCACGAATCGCTACTAAGGCAAAATTTCCACCTGCCGTTTGATTTGACAGGTTTTGGGTCAAAACATTATTGGTTAAACCTAATGTCGCTTTTAATTTATCATTCACTAGAAAATCAAGGCTTTTCGCTTGAATGGTATTGATATAAATATCGCCAAAATCAATATAGGCATTTTTATCAGCAACTAAAGACGTTAAATTAGAAAATTCAATGGCATAACTACCAATACCCGTATGGCCAATTTCTAAGGTTGTCGGTGCTTGACCTGCAACAAGGCTAGGATCATCCTTTGAAGTGAAATCCGCGCGCACACCTAAATGTAAACCACCTAAACCAACGGACTCATATCCAGAAGCCTTCGTTGCTAGACCAAAATCTTTAATTCCGTCTTGATTGGCATTTAAGGCAACTCGTGCATTGGTGACAGCACCCGATGCTCCCATACGAATTAAATTCCGCTGCGCACCACCATCAGTACCATAGCGTAGATCAATATTCACTCCAGGGTTTGTTGCATCACTACGTGAACTATGAACATCTGATGTATCTTTTACTCGTCCAAGGTTAATCGTATGGTCTTTGCTTCCCGTTGATTTTGTGGTGAGGACAATACCTTCATCTGCTGCGACATACATATAACCTGAACCCGCAAAGTTAAAGTTAAAATCCTTTAAGGTTACGCTATGTCCATTCATCCCATGACTAATACTGGCATTTTGCAATTGAAATTCCATATACGCCGTATCATTGCGGTTAAATAGACCATTGCTGGTTTCAAGTAATACTTTTAAAGGTGAAGATGTTGCAATCGTAAGTGAACCTAAATTTTGCGTAGGCGTTTGGCACGTTGCACCTTGACACAGCAGCATAATATTTTGTGCAACAGCCGTAAATGGACTGACACTTGCAGCTATACGCATGCCTACACCAGCATCCGTCGTCCCCACATCAAAATCTAATTTTGATGTAATGGTGCTTTGCCCAACACCATCTATTTGTACATTGTGCAAACCCATTTTCATCTTATTTTGGTCAGTTGGGTCAACCCAATTTAACTGATCAACTTTGACTCTAGAAACTTCATAGGTAATCGAAATACCATCTTGGCCAGTAACTGCACCCAAGCTTTCATCGGTCATCGCTTCAAAAGCATATGCATGTTGAGCAAGTAAAATACTGGTTGCGAGTGCCGTTAAAGTTGTTATTTTTTTCATCACTATATCCTTATATTCAGTCACAGCTGATTAACAGCGACCTGCACCATTTCCAGTGCAGTTAAAACTGAAGATGTTTAACTTTCCACTCATGTGCATGTTGCCGTGCACATTAACACCCATAAATCCTTGTTCTGAACCACGATCAAAATCAGGCACAGCTAAAGTTGAAGTTGTTCCATCAGCTTTCTTTTCGGTATAGGTCGTATAAGTACTGGTATTCTCATAACCTTCCTTACCTGTCGTACCTGTTTCCACCGCCAACGTAGCAAAGCCTAAATTCCTAATTTTTAATGGCTTATCATCATAAAATGTCAACTGCATAGCCGTTTGTGGATTACCTTCACGATTGATAATCGTCACACCATCTAGTGAAAATTGATCGATCTGTAACGTTCCTTGAAACTGTTTAAACACCAACCATTTCTTATTACCATTTGCATCCACATGATTATTGGGCGCAAGTGCTAAGCGACAAAACTCATTGGATGAACATTGATATCCATAAAATGCTTGCGTTGTTTTACCATTCGCATCCATGATTGATATGTTGTTTTTTGACATATCATTGGCATATTGATGATTTAAGGAAAGTGTCCAACTGAGATCTGCACCGCCTTGACCGGTTGCAGCGGTAAGTTCCCTATTATCCATAGACACTAAACCTGCATGAGTTTGTGTCAGTGCAGCACAAACAACAGCGCATAAAATTTTATACATGTGATTTCTCCTACAGCCCTGTTGTTCTTATTTTTAAGTGCTGAATCAATACGCCATCTATGGCAACAGATCCTAAATTCGTGCTTTGTCCATTGACACCTTTAAACACCACACCTGTCGCAGTATCCGTACTTTTTGCATTCAACAGATTACCAGGCAAGCGCTCTACTGTACCGATCGCAATGCTACTGTGTGTTGCATTACGTCCTTGATATAGTGCTGTCGCATCTGAAGAGTTTGCTTTTAACTCCGTGCCACAACTATAGACGTTACAGGTTGATCCTTTAAAGTCTGAGGCATTTAAACCCGATGTACCTGTGGTATTACCAGCGATATCCGTATAGTAAGTATAAATTTTACTGTAAATAGAAGGTACATTTGGAATACGTGTCACTTCCAAAATAATATTTCGACCTTCTGAACCCACAATAAAGGGCTGATACATATTTCCTAAAACTAAATTGATATTTGGGCTATATAAATATAGACCTTCAGTTTCATGAAAGATTGGAGCTGCAGATCGATCCATCGCTGGTGTCGCTGCTGTTCCATCATCCAATTCAGGGCGTGCAGCTGTACTGATACGCATGCCGCGAGCATCCAAATCTCCATCATTGATACTCAGTGACTCAGCACGATCATTGGTATTAATACGAATTAAACTGGCTAAACCTAAGGTTTGGTTGTAATTTGTATTTGTAGATTTTAGGGTTTGAAAAATTCGAACTTGTGAACCATTAAAACTCAGGCCATTCGCAACAATTTGAGTACGTAAACGATAGTCTTTATCTAAGCCGCTAGTCGGCGCACCGGTAATCGGATCGACGACATTACTTGAATTTAAAGACCGTGAAAATACATCCATCCACAAACCAAGCTTGATGTTGTTAGATGCATCATCTGCCGCAATTTTCTTTAATGGTGCCTCAATCGCTAAGTAACCAACATTCCCCTTATTATCTTTCGCAAATTGTTCAACATCTTGATTACCCGCATGGAAAAGCCATGGGTTTTCTGCTGTACCCCAATTAAATCCTTGGTCTGTATAGCGCGTTGCTAATGAACTTTTGCCATTTTTATCTTTGCTATTGGACAGGGCTAAGCCATATATAAATACATCTGCTTTCGATCTGAGGCTCGATACGGTCGCAGTCGAGGCAATTTGTTTTGCTGTAATTTCAGCATTTTTTTTCACCGTTGCTAATGCTGAATCACTCGCCTTTTGAGCTTCAAGCTTGGCATAGTCCGTTGCCAACTGATTGAGGGTTTCTGCAGCTTTGGCATTTAACTGAGCATCTTTTGTTGGATCAATAAGATTTGAACGTGTAATTTTTCCTGAGACATAATTTTTATAAAACGTAGACCCAGTAGGTAAATTACCCGTACTATTGTTACCGTATAGTAACTCAATCATTTCATAGGTATTTTTTAAAGCAGCAGCTTGAGACTTTTCTTTTAACCACGGTGTAATTGATTCTTTCGTTGTACCATCATCTTCTAATTTCAAACCAGACGATGAACCATCATAATAATCTGCATAACGCTGATCGTAATATGCCTTCATCGTTGGTGATTCAAGATAAGACTGTACTAATCGGCCACGATATTCTGTTGAATATGTTGCGATGGTTTCATTGGTTACTCGTGTAGCATTATTGGTCTCATAGGTGCTTTTAGAACTTAAGAAAGTGGAGTCATAAACACCGTTATAGCCCGTAACTCGGCCTTGCTGATAGGCATCAACATATGCAGCTTTATAGATTTTATCGTAAGCACGCTGGCCTAATTGTTCATAGTTTTCACCTGTAGGAATAATCCGAATAAAACCTGTATCGCTTTTCCCTGGATCAACCATACCAGACGCATAACTAGAAGCCGTAGAACGGTCATTTGGCCCTTGAAAGACCATTTTGAAATTTTCTAAAGTGAGTGCAACACCTTCACCTGTTGTGGCTGAAAGTGCTTCATCTGATAAATCTTGAAGCGCATAAACAGATGGTGCAGCAAACATGCTGACTGCGGCTGCTAAGCAACTCTGGCGGAATAACTTAGCCTGGGTGAATTGAGTCATCTCGACCTTCCTTTTATCAGATGCTCTGCATCTCTCTTATATTTATTCCTGAGAACTGGCTTTGATGTTATTGTCCATTTATTCCTTAAATGGAGACTTGTGATAGACCAGTCACTTAACTTTTTATTATGCTGAATAATTACTCAATTGCAAAAACTTCCCCACCGAATGGTCTATTTTCCGATGAATGACCCAACAAAAAAGCGGGCTAATTCGCCCGCTTTTTTTAAACTAAATCCGAAGGATTAAGCTTTCGGTAAAGTCACACCGGTTTGACCTTGGTATTTACCACCACGGTCTTTATAAGAGGTTTCACACACTTCGTCTGATTCAAAGAACAACATTTGTGCGACACCTTCACCCGCGTAAATACGTGCAGGCAAGTTGGTTGTATTCGAAAATTCTAAAGTCACGTGACCTTCCCACTCTGGTTCAAGAGGCGTCACATTGACAATAATACCGCAGCGAGCATAGGTTGATTTACCCAAACAAACGGTTAACACATTACGTGGAATACGGAAATATTCGACTGTACGTGCTAGTGCAAACGAGTTTGGCGGAATGATACAAACGTCTGATTCGATATCAATAAAGCTTTTATCGTCAAAGTTTTTAGGGTCAACAATTGCTGAATGAACATTGGTAAAGACTTTAAATTCACGAGCACAGCGCACGTCATAACCATAGCTCGACACGCCATACGAAATAAGCTTTTCGCCATTTTCATCATAACGGACTTGGTTTTCTGCATACGGTTCAATCATGCCGTGTTTTTCGCTCATTTCGCGAATCCAACGATCAGACTTAATAGCCATTTATCTCTATCCAAAAACTTAAATCAATTATTGCGTGGTACTTTAACTGAAATCCAACTTAATGAAAATAAGCTTTGCCGAACTAAGCGGATTTAGTCATTTTCAAATCAATTTAAAGTTTTAAAATCGCAGAATAACTCAGTGGTATCGAAAAACTAACCAAGACTAGCGATGCTGTTCGTTGTAAATTGGCTTGATTGAGCCAACTAATTTTATTCGATGCCAAAACTGAACCAAGGAAGGTCCAAAAAAATGCAATAGGAACGATCAACAACAAAAAGATCAGCATGTGAGCTACATAATACTGCGCATTTTGCCAAGCCAATGCAGGAAAAATCGCAGATGCGAATAATAATGCTTTGGGGTTTAATAACGTCGCAACAAAGAGTTCGCGTGCACGAATGCCCTTTTGATTAAAATTTTCAGCAACAGTTGCTGTACGCCATAATCGCATAGCCAAAAATAGAATATAGCCAGCACTAAACAGTTTTAAAATGGTCGGCAGTAAAGGCAGATGTACGGAAATTTTACCAATGAGAAAACCCCATAGGCTAATCGAAATAAGATAACCAAAGGCTTCCGCTGGAATGAGTCGGAATGATTTACGTAGCCCAACTTGAATACCCGAAGATGCGAGTAGCGTATTGGTTGGTCCCGGCGTTAACAAAATACTGATAACTAGACCAATAAAAAACCATGAAATCATACTTTGACCTCAAACTTAATCCGCGAAGATTAATTCAGTTGTTTCGTATTAGCAAAATAAAAAATAGAAATGCTTATAAAAAACTCCTTATTTAATTATAAATTCAGTAACTTAAATAGAAAAAACAGAACCTTAGCTGAACAGTCATTCAGAGCACCTTACAATTCAAAGAAATAGTTTGAACTTATATTTATAAAAGAAATTTCACATGATTCCATGTATACCCTACAGTTTTTACACGTAACAAAATATTATTAAAATAAACGATATAGCTCCATGCCATTCTTACGCATAACCATTATTTATTGGAGACTAAAAAATCAAAAAAAAATACTTTTCAAAAATAATTGATTAAGTTATGTTCAATTGAGTAGTGGAAATTAAAATTAAAACTCATCAAATCAATATTCAAAATTTATGTGTAAAAGGACGTTTCTATGAACCAATGGACAAAACTCACGTTACTCTCGGTTACTTTGGCGTGTATTACTGCTTGCTCAAATGATCAATCTACTTCAAAAAATACCACGGAAGGAAAAAGCGCAGAAACTGCTACATCTGACAAACTTCAAACCAAGTTCGTAACCATTGCAACTGGTGGGGCATCAGGACCTTACAATGTGATTGGGACAAGTCTTGCAGAAATTTATAACAAAACCTTTGGTGTAAATTCTAAGACTCAAACTACAGGTGCATCCGTCGAAAACTTAAACCTTCTGAAACAGAATAAAGTTGAAATGGCATTTGTTATGAGTGACAGCTTAACAGAAGCACTGAACGGAACAGGAAGTTTCGCAAATGGTAAAGTTGAGAATGTCAGCCAAGTCGCAGCGCTTTATCCCAACTACGTACAAATCGTAACCTCTAAAAAATCAGGGATCAAAAATATCGAAGATTTGAAAGGTAAACGTATCGCTGTAGGTGCACAAAATTCAGGTGTAGAAGTAAATGCACGTACACTGTTGAATGGTTTTGGAATCACCTATAAAGATATTAAAGTTGATTATTTGGGCTATGCTGAAGCCGCTGATGCTTTAAAAGGTGGCAAGCTTGATGCAGCATTCCTGACTAGTGGCATTCCAAATTCATCACTCATGGAACTTCAACAAAGCTTTGATCTACAGTTGGTTTCAATCAATGCAGATAAAGTCAAAGAAATAGCTAAAGATCAAAGTTATTTCTTACCGATGATTATTCCAAAAGGCACATATGGCAATACTGCGGACATTCAAACTGCCGCAATTAAAAATGCATTAGTTGTTCGCACAGATATATCGGATGATGATGTCTACAAACTAACAAAAACTTTCTTTGACAGTTTGCCTCAATTGGCAACTTCACACCAAGCAGCAACAGAAATCACGCTTGAAGGTGCTCAACAAGGCCTTGTAGCGCCTCTACATCCAGGCGCGAAACGCTACTATGATGAAGTGGCTAAAAAATAATAAGCTTCAAAAAAATGCAGTTTATACTGCATTTTTTATATTGTTCTTCTTAATCTATGCTAGCTATCCAACACTGTATACGCAGGTTAGAGTTGAAACTGATATATGCAAAATTTCAACTGATCAATTTGATTTACAGTGGAAGCATTCAGTAGAAAAGACGGCTTGGTCTGAACAATATCAGCGTCAAAAGAATACGTTTTTACTGCGCCACACCGATTTGATTTCATTTGGTGCAGGTACACCCTCAAATTATCCCATTGAGTTTCAAAAAAATGGTGTGATTAGAATGCGGGTCAATCAAAATATAGATGAAATCAACTGGGTGATTTCTAGAAATATGCAAGGCACGATCCTCGCTGACCAAAAAATTTGGTCTATTTTTCAAAGTTACCCAGACTATAGTTTGGTCAACATCTCGGTTCAATATCAACCCAAATGGAAGTCTTGGTGGATTGGAGAATGCCTATGAATTCCAAAGAAGATAAAGTTGTATTAGAACAACTCGATGAGAAACAACAACAAGCCATATTAGAAAAATTTGATCGGGAATCTGTTACTCGAATCAATATGAGCAAATCTGTTACCTACTTTGTTGCATTTGTAGCGATCTTTTATTCATTATTTCATTTATTTATTACGTTTAATCCTTTACCTGAGTTAATACAGCGTGCAGCCCATGTCGCTATTGGCCTAGCACTCATTTTTTTACTCTATCCAGCTCGTCAAACAAGCTCCCGACAGCATATTTCACTTCTCGATTGGTTCTTGGCTTTGCTTTCCATCTTCAGTTTTTTATATTTATGGAAAGAATATCAATCTATTATGACCACTCGAGGTGGTATTCCAAATACCTTAGATATCGCGTTTGCAATTATGAGTGTGGTATTAGTCATAGAAGCAACTCGCCGGGTCATGGGGTGGATGTTGCCCATTTTAAGTTTAATTTTCCTGACCTATACATTTATCAGTCACTTTGATTGGATGCCAGATCGATTACTTACTCGCCCTTATACAATCAGCGACATTTTCGGACATATGTATTTAAAAACCGAAGGCTTATATTCTTCGGCAATTGGTGCATCCGTCACCTTTATTTTCTTATTTATCCTTTTTGGTGCTTTTCTTGCAAAATCAGGTATGGGGAAATTATTCAATGATCTTGCCATGGCGCTGGCTGGACATAAACAAGGTGGGCCTGCCAAAGTTGCTGTAATTTCAAGTGGATTTATGGGCAGTATTAATGGCACTGCTGTTGCCAATGTTGTTGGTACAGGCTCATTTACTATTCCATTGATGAAAAAGATTGGTTATCACAAGAATTTTGCTGGTGCCGTTGAAGCCAGTGCATCCGTTGGTGGACAAATTTTGCCACCAGTCATGGGTGCGAGTGCCTTCATTATGGCCGAAACAACTGGCGTGAGTTATGGCACAATTGCACTAGCCGCCTTATTACCTGCTTTATTGTATTACCTTGGCGTCATGGCTCAAGTTCATTTCCGTGCGGGTAAAGATGATCTGAAAGGCGTACCTAAAGCTGATTTACCAAAAGTAAAAGAAGTTCTAAAAGAGCGTGGACATTTACTTATTCCAATTTTGGCACTGGTCTTTTTCTTATTTCAAAATATTCCTGTGAGCTATGCTGCTGTCTACACCATCGTCCTGACCATCTTTGTAGCAGCTATAAGAAAATCAACACGAATGGGTGTAAAAGATATTTTAGATGCGCTCGTTGATGGAGCCAAACAATCATTATCTGTGATGGCTGCTTGTGCTGTCGTTGGTATTATTATCGGCGTAGTAAGTCTGACAAGTTTTGGTTCAGTAATGACTTCTTCAATTATGAGTTTAGGTGCAGGTAGTCTCTTTCTCACTTTATTTTTGACCATGATTGCATCGATGATTTTAGGCATGGGGCTTCCATCTATTCCGGCCTATATCATTACTGCCACCATGGCAGCACCAGCACTCGCAAACTTTGATATTCCTGTATTAGTCGCGCATATGTTTGTGTTCTATTTTGGTTTATTTGCAAACATCACCCCACCAGTTGCCCTTGCCGCCTTTGCGGGCGCAGGAATTGCAGGCGGTGATCCAATGCGCACTGGGTTTCAGGCCTTAAAACTATCTCTTGCTGGTTTTATTGTTCCATTTTTATTCGTTTATAACCCTGCCATGCTGATGATTGATACCACCAATGTTGCAGTCAATGCTCGAGAATTTGCCTTTCCTGCATGGACAACTATAGTGAGTATTACTGTCACTTCAGTGATAGGAATTCTCGCTTTAGGCTCCGCAGTTGAAGGTTATTTCAAGACTTATCTCAACTGGTTCTGGCGTATTTTTTTAGGTGTGGGTGCGCTGTGTATGATTATTCCAGAAACCATTACAGATATTGTAGGCATTATCATGGTCATCATCGCAATTACGGTGAATATTATCACTGCTAAACGTAAAGCAAACCCGTCTCTTTCCTCCTAAAAAACCAATTAAAAAGCCCGGTAATTACCGGGCTTTTTAATTTCTTAGACTAAGGCGTACCCTCATTTGATGGGTGGGTTTTAATGACTTCAAATAATATTTAAAATTATTTGTTCCTCTATATTTTTTCAATGCTAAGCCCCTTGTAACAGAGGACATTTGGCAAAAAATCTAAGACACAATGCGTTTGTACAGTTACTGCCGTTCAGAGAATTGATCCTAGCCAAAATAATAGAAATATCGTGAAAGCTATTTTGTAAAAACTAAGTACAAACGCGACATCCTTTGATATGCCTCAAGAATTTTATCCTTAGCAGACGGCTTATAATCGCAGGAAAAATAAGAAATTGTGCAAATCGTTTTTTAGATGTGTAATTCATAGACATCGTTGAATGTCTAAAGTTCAGTACTCATAATTTTCAAACACTCCCAATACCACGTTATAAAAAATCTGGCACGAGGCCAGATTTTAATACGATCAACTTAAATTTCAGTTCACCCTTAGAAAATACGGTTTTTATCTTTTTCAGCCTGAGGTAATGCATCTGCAACTTTTTGTGCAATCGCCATGTAGCTTTCAGCAGCATCATCACCTGCTATCACAGATGGTTTCCCTGCATCGGCATTTTCACGAATTTGTAGATTCAGCGGTAAACGACCTAAGAGCGGAATGTCGTATTGGGCTGAAAGTTGGTCGCCACCACCTGTACCAAAGATTTGCTCTTCATGCCCACAGTTCGAACAGATGTGAGTCGACATATTTTCAACCACGCCCATCACGGGAATATGTACACGATTAAACAACTCAATGCCTTTGGTCGCATCCATTAATGCAACATTTTGTGGTGTCGTCACAATCACAGCACCTGTCACCGGTATACGCTGTGCAAGCGTCAACTGGATATCACCTGTGCCTGGTGGCATATCAATGACCAATACATCCAGATCAGGCCATAAAGTTTGGTTAAAGAGCTGCATTAACGCCCCCGTCGCTTTCGGCCCACGCCAAGCCACAGGGGTATTGTTATCACCTGTTAAATGGCCAATCGATAAGACTGCCAAACCATAAGCTTCAATTGGTACAAATTGTTCAGCTTCAATCATAGGCGTACGGCCTGCATTGCCGAGCATCGTTGGAATACTTGGACCATAGATGTCTGCATCTAATACCCCAACCTTTAAACCCAGCTGTTGTAATGCGAGCGCCAAGTTCACAGTGGTGGTCGATTTACCCACACCGCCTTTACCAGATGACACCAAAATGACATTTTTAATGCGTTGATGTTTCGGTACATCACGCTGTTGTGGAGCCGCTTTTTGAATCGGCGGATTATTCGGATCAACTTCAGCAGGTGCTTCAGGTGTTTTCGCAGACGCATCCACAACTGGAGGTAACTGACTTTTTGCTGCTGAACTTTCAGCTTTTTCATGGCTAGAACAGCTTTCGCCTTCTGCATGATGGTGACCACAACCACCTTCAGATTTATGCCCTGTTTTTTGTTGAATCACATGCATATTCAGCTCATTAATACCGCATTTTTCCAACGCATCAGCCAAATCATCATGAATTTTTTGTAAGTCATTAGCTTCTGAAGGAAAGGTGTTAATCGTAATCTGTAAGATCTGACCTTGCACATTGACCTGTGAAATACGGTCTTTTAAGGCATTATTTGAATTGGGAAGTACATAGTTTTGTAAAACCTGTTGGATTTCCTCTTCTTTCACCTCTTGGGAGGGTGAAAACACAGATTTTAGAGAAGAAAGCCACGACATTATGTTGTCTCCAAACAGGAAAATCAAAAGATAATAGCGATAGTTTACCTGTTCATTTGCCACAGAGTAAGAGGGAGATGAATGACTTATCCCTATAAGCTTATAAAGTTGAGTAATTTAGTCAGCTTTCAAACAATTTTTCTAGCGTGCGCCACTTAAAATGCCCGTGTAGTTGATCTATGCGGCTAAACCAAAGCCATTAAATTTGAATTGATTACATATCAACCATACTTTTACAGCGTAATTTCAGTTTATATTTCAGTCGTTTCAACAGAATAATCATAGCGATGGATGTGCAATCTAAAGGCACATTTTGTGCTTTTTAGTTTTTAAAATGGGGATGACGATGTATCCGAAGACTATCTATAAGAAGAATATTTATAAAACGACTTTATGTGCCTTGATGCTCCTGACTTCAGCAGCCTATGCAGAAATTGCGACTGAAGCCATTCAAACACCTGACCGACAAACTGTAGCGATTGGTGATAGCATCGATCTCATGCGCTCGCGTATGCAAGCTTCTCCGATGAAAATGGTGTCTTATCCGCTGCAAGAGAAAAATCTGCCTGCGAAACTAGCGGTAGATTACACCTATGAAATTGCCAATATGCGCTATGTGATTACCATAGTCGATGATCAAGTCAAAAATATTAAGACTGAAAATTTAGATGGATTAAAACAATGAATCCTAAAAAAGCCGCTCTTTATAGAACGGCTTTTTTCATCAAACCTAATTAAGCTTGGTCATCTTTTTTAAACTTATGCAGTGTGTCAGTGGCTTTCTTTTTTAACTCGTCAAATTTCTCTGTCGCCTGCACTTTTAGTTCATCAAATTTTTCGACAGCCTCATGTTTAAGTTCGGCTGCTTTGACTTTGGCTTCATCAAATTTATGACTCGCTTCTGCTTTTAACTGCTCTAGACGGTCTTTGGTTTCTGCATGCTGTTCTGCATGTTCATGTTTGGCCTCATTTAAGGCTTTTTCACCCTCAAGCTTGAGCTCTTCAACTTTATGCTTTGCACCATCGAGTGCTTTTTCGCCTTCTAGTTGCGCCTCTTTGGCCTTGAGTTGTATGTCATCACCGAGTTCTGATGCTTTATTTTTTAAATCATTTAATGTGCTTTCTGTTGTCATCTCGCTCACCCTATTCTCAGTTATTGTCTAACAATAGTTATAACGCGATTTGAAGCAGATACCTGAAATAGACGCATTTAGAAACAAATCAACCACAGGAAAACGCCATGTGATTGCCTATTTTCACAATGGCTTGATACAAATATGTATGGTCGATTTTACTCTATGCTTTTAATTTTAAAGGATGATGTAATGCAAAGAGATCAATGCCACTCCTATGCATTGATCTCTTGAAATTAAACTTATTTGCTGACCGTACTCATAAAGCTCACTGCGGAAAACAGCCAAATAAACAGGATGAAACTCCGTCCCTGATTAAAATGCGCGACATCGGTACCATGCAAAATATTATGACGGGTCATCGCTACGGTAGAGCTGTTATCCATTTGATAGGCCGCCAATTCGGCAAAATACGGATTTAACTCATTGGCAATTTTAGATTTGTGCCAAAGGCTTTTAATTTCACTGCCTTTAAGCCCCGGTACAATTTTATAGACATCGACAAATTTAGTGCCATTTTGACTTAAGAAACCCGTTTGAATCAGCACGTCTGTCAAGATGCCTTCAAGCTGTGCATATAACACTGGGATACAGCCTGCATGAATGTCTAATTTATACAGTTTAAACGCATCTAAAAGTACCTGACGGCGCGCTGCTTTATGTTCACCAATATTCAAAGCATCAAAGGCTTTCAACATTTCAGTTTGGAAAAACTCGCTATTGATGACATTCAGAAAATCAAAGTCTGCATCATTTTCATGTTGATGAAGCAGTTGCCAAAAATACAATAAATTTAAAGCATCATTCGCTACTTTCATTTCTACCGGCTGATCTAATTCATCGGCCAAAATATCGAAATAAGGCTCATCTTGTGCCAAATGACGCAGAGTTTGAATCAGTAAGGCATGTTCATCTGCTGAAATCTGTTCTAAATATTGCTGCGCATCTTTAATAATGTGATGCCCCAATTTATGACGCTGTTCATTTTGAGGAATACGAGTGATTGGCTGATCGTCTTCATAGTCATCTTCATACATGGGCTTGTTACTCTTAGGCATCACAGTTATGCCCTATTATCACTGTAATTGTGTCAGCAATATAGAATTTTTTACTTTTGCAAAGATTTCACCTATTCCCTTGTGCAAGTACTGGCTATCTCATGTAAAATTACAGCCCATTGCATAAATACGAATGAGAGAGTCATATCCGTGCGTAATATTTTAGTTACTAACGCCCTTCCATACGCGAATGGCCCAATTCATATGGGTCATTTACTCGGTTATATCCAAGCAGATATTTGGGTACGTGCGATGCGTGCAATGGGTCATAACGTGACTTATGTATGTGCGGACGATGCTCACGGCACAGCGATCATGCTCCGTGCGGAAGCAAACGGTATTACACCTGAACAGCAAATTGCCAATGTTCAAAAAGAACATGAGCGTGACTTTGCTGGCTTTAAAGTTGACTTTGACCATTACGACTCAACCAACAGCCCTGAAAACCAAGCACGCGCTTCTGAGATTTATATTAAGAACCGTGAAGCAGGCAACATTGCTGTACGCCCTGTTACGCAATTGTTTGACCCTGAAAAAGCGATGTTCTTGTCTGACCGTTTCATTAAAGGCACATGCCCAAAATGTAAAGCAGAAGACCAATACGGCGACTCTTGTGAAGTGTGCGGTACAACCTATAACGCAACTGAATTGTTGAATCCGAAATCGACTTTAAGTGGTGCGACTCCTGTAGAGAAATCTTCAGATCACTACTTTTTTAAACTGCCGAACTTTGGTGAATACCTACAAAAATGGACACGTGATGAAGGTCGTCTACCTGTGTCGATTGCCAACAAATTGGATGAATGGTTTGAAGCAGGTTTATCTGACTGGGACATCTCACGTGATGCACCTTACTTCGGTTTTGAAATTCCAGATGCGCCAAACAAATACTTCTACGTTTGGGTAGATGCACCGATCGGCTATATGTCGAGCTTTGAAAACTACATCAAGACCAAACGTCCTGACCTAAGCTTTGACGATTACTGGAAAAAGGATTCTCAAAATGAAGTCTATCACTTCATTGGTAAAGACATCGTTTACTTCCACGCGTTGTTCTGGCCTGCAATGCTTGAAGGTGCAAACTACCGTACCCCAACAAGCTTATTCGTTAATGGTTTCTTGACTGTAAACGGTCAGAAGATGTCTAAATCTCGTGGTACATTCATTAAAGCAGAAACGTATCTTGAGCATTTGAACCCTGAATACTTACGTTACTACTTCGCGTCTAAACTTTCTGACAAAGTTGAAGATTCTGACTTGAACCTTGATGATTTCGTTCAAAAAGTGAATTCAGACCTTGTTGGTAAAGTGGTAAACATCGCTAGCCGTTGTGCGAAATTCATCAACACCAAGTTTGATAACAAACTTTCTGCAACGTGTGCAGAGCCTGAATTGGTACAAAGCTTTATTGATGCAGGTGCATCAATCGCTGCTCAATATGAAGCACGTGAATTCTCTGCGGCAATCCGTGAAATCATGGCGCTTGCTGACAAAGCCAACCAATATATCGACGAGAAAAAGCCTTGGGCTTTAGCGAAAATTGAAGGCGAAGAACAACAAGTACATGACGTGTGTTCAGTAGGTATTAACCTATTCCGTCAATTGGCTGTTTACCTTGCACCAGTACTTCCTACCTTGGCAGCAGAAGTTCAAAGCTTCTTAAAATTAGAATCTTTCGACTTTGCGTCTGGTAAAACGATTTTGGTGGATCATGAAATTGCTCAATTCCAACCATTAATGCAGCGTGTAGATCCAAAAGCTGTTGCTGCTATGGTTGATGCGTCTAAAGACTCTTTAGCTGCACCTGCGGAAGCACCAAAAGCTGAGAAGAAAAAAGAGAAGAAAGCTGAAAAGAAACCTGAGCTTAAAGTTGGCGAAGCTGAAATTATCGGTATCGAAGACTTTATGAAAGTTGACTTACGTGTAGCGGAAGTTTTAGAAGCTGCTCACGTTGAAGGTTCAGACAAACTGCTTCAATTGACCTTAAATGTCGGCGAAGCTGAGCCACGTAACGTGTTTAGCGGTATTCGTGAGTTCTACCAACCTGAAGACTTAAAAGGCAAATTAGTGGTGATGGTGGCTAACCTTGCACCACGTAAGATGCGTTTTGGTATTTCTAACGGTATGGTTTTAGCTGCGGGTAATGGCGAAGGTGTTTGGGTAATTTCACCTGAATCTGGTGCTAAAGCTGGTGATAAAGTGTCTTAACTTTTAAGATTAAGATTGGAAAAAGCCTCTACGTTGTAGGGGCTTTTTTTATGCCTAAAAGTTCCCTCTCCTTTTAGGAGATGAGAAGCACTGCTTCGCAAGGTAACAAAAAATCTTTTGTTTACTTGATGGTGCGTCCATGTATCACAAGTGAACGGCGACATCCATGTCGCCTACCATCTAAAACAATGCTCTGTGACTAGTTCTGTTTTTTATGAAATCGAGCAAATCAGCTGTAAATTTTAGAACTTCAGCATTTGCCTTGTCGTATTGCAAAGAATCACTTTTAGCTACTCATATACTTTAAATAAATGATTCATTTCGACAAATTGACGTAGCTTTTGATCAAGTTGATCTGGAAACTCCCCAAAAAATTTATCCAACTGATCCAATTGAATACTTTCAGCTTCGGTGCTGTTTTTTAAAATATTAAATCTTAATCCTTGCTCAACTGGAACCTCTAAAGCACCAAATAATAGTATTTTCGCACTTTCTAATAATTCTAAACTTTCAAAAGCCTGTAACGCTTTTAGAGCTTGTATCGTTTCAGCATAATAATCGCCTGAGCTATTATGAAAATATTGATCAAATCCACCATTAAAAACTTCTGCAATTAATATTTTCACAACAAAATAGACTTGATTCTCAAAACTTAGTTTTTTCAAATCCGCTAAATCAGATACCTGCTGTGATAAATTCAACCAATATACATATTCTTCAGATGCTCTATATTTTTTCTCCTCATCGTAGTATTTCTTAGCTGCTTCTATTTGGTTTCTATAGCCTTTAGCACAAGGAACACATAAACCCTGATTCTTTATTGCCGTATCAGATAAAATAAGTGCTTTACAAGTCAAACAAGCAATTCTTGTTTCCATTTACACCTCCATATATTTTATGCTTGCAGATACACATTACCCTAAGCAACTTCCAATAATAAGATTATTCCTACTTAAAAAATAAAAATTTAACCAAAAATAATCACATTTATATTCGAGAAACGATCAATTTTTTTATTAAAAGGAAAAACAACCTAATGTATGCTAAAAACATCCACTATCTTACAAGCTATAAGAATTCCATGAAAAATATAAAACCCCTATTCTTTGCACGTATTCTCATCAACACATAAACATAACAACTAAAAAGCCCCTAACTAGAGGGGCTTTTTATTATTTCTGCGGACTTAATCCATTCTGCGCAAAGTTTGGCGAACGAGGCCCATACAACAAGCCCTTCTGCTCACTTAAACGAGGTGAATAAAGTAAATGACTAACTGTCCCAGACAACACATAAGCTTTATCGCTTAAATGATTCGAGATTTGGTCAACTAAAGCACCCACTAGCATACCGACTAAACCAGCATTATTGTTGCTGTTAGACAGCACTTGCTTTTCAGTTCCTTCCCAAAGTAACTCACCTGTTTTTAGATCAACTAACTTCGCTTCAACAGCAACCGTTGCAACAGTTTGAATAACTTGATACTTAGAACCGTATTCCTTCACTTTGACATAAAGCGCAGCATCAGCACCAAAGATTTCTTGAAGCTTTTTAGGGCTAATCGTTTGTGCATCTGCGCCGTTATAAACACCATTTTCTTTAAACATGGTGTCAACAACACTGATTGGAAAAACGTAATAGCCAGCTTCAGCTACTGGCACCGTCACAGTCGACCAGTAACTATTGGTTGCACGAGTATCAGGTGATTCATTCACAGGTGGCATCACCAAAATAGATTTTGGCATATTTGCAGTATAGGTACTTAAATCACGTGTATTTTTAGGTGCAGTTGCACAACCCGTTAATAAGCCAACAACGGCAGTAACTGTAAATAAAGTTTTTAAATGCTTCATTTTTTTGCTCCTGCTGAAGTTTGACCCGTCATTTTTTTCAATAAACGATCCATTAATACAGTCGACTCAGGATAGACCTGACGCTCAAGCTCAAAATATTGAATCGCACGCGGTGCATCATTCATATTTAGGTATTGCAGTCCCAAATGTGCATACAGTCCAGGCGGAACAGCTAAGTTTTTCGCCTTAGCTTTTTCAACGTCTTTTTCAAGTTTTAATACTTGATCTTGTGGCATCGCTTTCTCAGGCAAACTTAAAGATAAATAAGTTTGCTGTGGAAATTCACCCCAGCTGTACAATGACTTTGGCGCAGTTGCGCACCCAACCAAACTTAGCGAAATAAGACCGCTCATCAATAAAAAAATATGTCTCACAGCAACATCCTATTACTTGTTAGACCACTTGCCAGTCTGTAAATCAAGCACAAGATTATTCACTGCTTCACGTACAGCTAAATCTAAAACTTTACCATTTAATGTTGAATCGTAAGATGCAGTAGAGCCAAAGCCAAGTACTTCTCGTTCGCTGAGTGCGTACTCACCAGCACCTTGTACAGAGTGTACAATCTCAGCCGTTTTTACATCTACAATGTTTAGATTAACTTTTGCATAAGCAATTTGAGTTTTACCACGACCTAGTACACCAAAAAGCTGGTGATCACCCACTTCTTTACGACCAAACTCAGACACATCACCAGTTAATACAAAACGCGCACCTTTAATCGACTGCGCAGATTTACTGAATCCAGATTCCTGCTGTAATTCAGATAAATTATCGCGGTTAAGTACAGAGAAATATCCAGACTGCTGAAGATGCGTTTCTAAAATTGTTTTTGCTTGACCACCTAAACGATCAACATTATCCGAAAAAATACCACGCATATAGCTTGAGCGATTGTCAAATTTACCAATCGAAACAGGTGTTTTTACACCAGTATATTGAACCGCTGCGGTTGCTGCTGTGACTTGCGGCGCTTGTATAGTTCTAGAAGTCTCTGTTGTTGAACAAGCTGTTAAAGACATACACCCCAATGCAGCTATTAATAAAATTTTATTAGACATATCATCCCTCTGATATTTATATAAAAAGCATACAAATAATAACAGTAAATAACATGATAAATGAAGAAATTTACCCGTTTAATAGCAACAATATCGATCTAATTAACTTGTTTTTAACTCAGCTCTACCAACACATATAGCAGAATTAATACGCGACAGCCTGCAAAGATACATTTGACCTCAAAAATTTCAGCATAAAAAAGCCTCTATTCGTAGAGGCTTTTTTTGGGGAGCTAAGTTCAATCACTTCATCCCAAAAATCAGCTTTAACCCAAGCACTGTCATCACTGCCCCTGCTGCCCGATCAAAACCCGCTTTAAACTTCAAATAGACTTTACGTGGTTTTTCTGCTGACAAAGCCACAGCGACCAATGAGCACCACCCTGCATCGATAAAGAAACACAAAACTGGCAGTACAAAGTAAAAATACGTTGGAATCTCTTTCGGTAAAAGTGCCGTAAAAATACTGGCTAACACAATTGCAATTTTCGGATTCGACAACTGGGTAATTAAACCAGTGGTAAATGCACGACGGAGTGACATTTCCGAACTGCTCGCATCGCCTGCTTCGATGGGTTCTTTGGCATGTTTTATAATTTTAAATGCCATCCAAAGCAGATATAAACCACCACAAATTTTTAAAGCCAAATAAGCAGAAGGTACAGCCAATAAAAATGCCTGCAAACCCAATACCGCTAATAGCCCAAATATTGCAGCGCCTAAACCTGTACCAAGCGCGGTAAATAAACCGTGTTTACGTGAAATCGCAATGGAATTCTTCGCCACATAAATTGACGTTGGCCCCGGGCTCATTGCACCAAGTAATAGTGCTGCCGCAATCGAGCCTAATATCCAAAATGATTCCACTGTCACACCGTTTTCACTTAAATTCGTGGCAATTTTACAGATAGAATCTCTGAATTTCTCCCTATAATTTGCAGTGTTTATTTTAATTGACCAAATTTTTCACTATAAATAACTTGAATACCGCATTAATCCATCGCATGATCGCTAAAAGTACAAATTAATATCAAGACAATGAAATTAGCCGAAGCCCTACTTTTACGCAGTGACTTACAAACTAAATTGGCCTCGCTGCAACAACGAATCAATAACAACGTGCTCATTCAAGAAGGTGATGCACCCAGCGAAGAACCAAATGCTTTAATTCAAGAAGCATTTGCTGTAAATACAGAACTTTATGGCTTAATTGAAAAGATTCACGCCACCAACGCACAGGCTAAAACCAGTTCAGGACGCTGCATGCTTTCGGTCCTCAATGAACGTGATTTATTGACCCAACAGCATCGTATCTTGCAACAAGCGATTGACAGCTCACGCCGTGAAAATGGTCGTTATAGCTCAAGTGAAATCCGTTGGATTAAAACCATTGCAGTGGCAGATTTACAGAAACAAGCCGATAGCATTAGTCAGCAACTTAGACAAAATAACTTAGAAATTCAGGCATCCAATTGGCAAATAGACCTAATAGATTGACCTGATTTAATCAATTGAACCGCGGTTCATTCCAGTTCGGGCATACTGGGCGAGTACAGAGCCTTTTTAAATGTTTGTAAGGCTTTAATCCAACAAACTAAACTGCAGAAGTAAGACGTCTACTTCAAAATGTTCACACATGTGACGTAGCACACTGCATCTGTGACTCTTTACATGTCACGTCTCACTACCGTGTACTGACAGTATGTCCACCCTATTTTTGACGGATCTATCTGCTAGTCGTCATCCGCAGCGGCTTCATTGAGTGCAACATCCTCACGGGGTAATTTATAGTCATGGTCATTTACAGGGACACCACCAATGATCATGGTGCGATGTTCGTTTTGAGGACGATGCAATTCGTCAGTCGTATCACAACCCACCATCCAAAAACTGCACAGGCACAGCATAGGCAGCACAGCCCGACTTAATTTGCTCATTGGATGCCCTCCATTTTTATAATTATCTTGCTTATAAATTCAGCATAGCATTTTTGTGCAGATATTCACCTTATTTATCTGCCGATTTAGGGTCAATTGTCAGGAATTATGTCTCGGCGGTCTTTCCAATGCGGATGCAGATTGATGCCGATAGAAAAATATTTTCTTTTTAAAATAAATAATTTATTCATTTTCTTATAACCACATAGAAGACAAGTTACAAAACTGCTATCGAATACGATTTTACTTCGGACACTTTTGTCCGTTTAATAGCTAGATAAATTTAGAATGATGATGTCAAAGAATAATGTCCACACGTCAACAACTCGCTGCGCAAAACCGAGAAGTGCTTTTAGAAGCTGCGATTGAGGTATTCCGTATTCACGGGATCAATGCGCCTTTACAACTCATCATCAATCAGGCTCAAGTTGGACGTGCGACGTTTTATCGTAATTTTAATGACCGTCGTGAGTTGGTACTCGCCTTAATGCAAGCTGCCTTGAACCGACTTGAACAGCGTGCGCTTAATTATGCACAGTTCGATGATGGATTTATTCGCCTCATTCAAGACCATATTTATAATATTCCCTATCTCACGGCTTTAATGGAATATTGGCGTGTGATCGATCGGGATGATCCTGCCATGGTTGAAATATACCAACGACGTGATGCCATTTTGCAACCGATGATTGATCAGGCCATTCAAAATGGTCGCTGCCGAGCAGACTTTAAACCGGCAGACTATGCCATGGTCACCTCCATTTTACGTGCAGCTTTGCAAGGCCATACCGAGGCAGATCAGGAAAAACTCGCCAAACGTGCCGTGGAATTTTTACTACATGGTATTTGCGGGTAACACGTCATGTCCAAATCACCGCGTTTATTGGAACCTGCTCCGGATTGGACACCCGAAGAAAAACCGACTTTGCCCGGCTCTCCGGCTGCCATTGCACATCCCACCTATAAGCGTTTTTTATACTTCTTTATCGGTTTATTTGTTGCGATCTCGGGGAGTTTAAGTAATGGATTTATCACGGCAAATTTACCCCTTCTACAAGGTGAATATGGATTAACGCCTTCAGAAGCGGCATGGATCCCTGCGGCATTTGTTATGGCCAATGTCAGCTCTAACCTGATCTTATTTAAAGCCCGCCAACAATATGGACTTAGGCTATTTTCAGAAATTGGCTTGGTATTATTTATCGCGGTGATGGTGCTGCATTTATTTGTCCATACCTATGAAATGGCAATTTTTGCACGGGTGATCAGTGGCTTACTTGCAGCTCCACTCAGTTCGCTTGGGATGTATTACATCATGCAAGCCTTTAAACGTGCTCATTTTGGTCGTGGGCTTTATCTGGCTTTGGGCTTTCAGCAGTTGGGTATACCGCTGGCATGGATCATGTCGCCCTATCTGGTCGATGTAAATGATTGGTCTATTTTCTATACCTTTGAATTAGGTTTAGCCTTATGTTGTTTGGCGATGGTGGTCTCTCTAAAACTGCCACGCAGTCTACGTATCGAAGTGTTTGAAAAGCAAGATTTATTCACCTTTGCATTATTGGCACCCGGCTTTGCGTTGCTATGTATCGTGTTGACTCAAGGCCCGATTCTTTGGTGGTTTGAAGCTGAATGGTTGGCCTATTTACTCATCGCCGCTTTGATTCTTTTAGTTGTTGGTCTGACCTATGAACATTTTCGGGTCAACCCCCTTATTGTCACACGCTGGCTCGGAACATCGTCTACCGTGAGTTTTATTATTGGTGCCTTTGCCATTCGCTTTCTCATGTCTGAACAAAGCTATGCGGCAGTGAATTTTTTGAAAACCATGGGCATGGGACCCGACCAATTCGTTTCTTTTTATACCGTTGTGCTGATCGGAATTGTCTTAGGCACAGTGTTTAGTGCCCTGACCTTTTCCAAAGAAAAAATTGTGCTTCATCTGCTCGGTGCAGCAGGTCTCGTGCTCTTTGCCTGTGCACTGGATTACCACCTGACCAGTGATGTACGACCGCATGATTTTTATTGGAGTCAGTTTTTGGTGGGCTTTGCTAGTGGCATGTTTATTGGCCCACTTTTGCTTACAGGCATTGTCAGTGCTTTGCAAAAAGGCCCATCGCACATGGTGACGTTTATCGTGCTGTTTTCTGCGACACAGACCTTTGGGGGACTGGTTGGATCATCGTTCTTTTCGACCTATCAGCAAATGCGTACCCAAACTTATCAGGCACAGATTTATAATGATTTATCGCAAACCTCCCCTATAGTCGAACAGCGCCTACAACAATTGGCGCAAAGTGCGCATCAATATTCTTTAGACCCTAATTTAGATCAACAACAAGCCATACGTAGCCTTAATCAAACCATCACTCGAGAAGCCCAAGTTCGAGCCTATAACGATGTGATTTTTTTAAATGGCATATTCGCCGTTTTATTGTTGCTTTGGGGTTTATTGCTGATGGGCAAAAATAAATATCAATTACGCCAACAGCAACGCACGGATAGTAGTTAAAATTTTCCCGACTTAAACAACATAAGCAACCGCCCAATGACCTAATTGATATTGAGAACAACATGACCGAAGACCATAAACCCACTGAGCAAGCAGCACCGCAGCAACCACAAACAGCAACCGCTATGCCTGCGCCATCGAGCAAGCTTATTTCTACGCCGCAGCGTACCCTGGTTTTCATGTTGATTATCCTCTTGTTGGGGATTGCACTGATCTTATGGGCGTGGCGGATTGGTCCATTTCATAACAGTATCGAGTCGACTGAAAATAGCTATGTCAAAGGCAAAACCACGGTGCTTTCATCACAAATTAATGGTTATGTGAAAGATGTTTTGGTGACGGATTTTGATCATGTGAAAAAAGGTCAAGTGCTTATGCATATCGATGCAACGACCTATGATCAAAAAGTCACACAGGCTGAATCTGGGGTGGAACAAGCACAGAACTCACTTGCCAATCAAAGCCAGGCCATTGAACAACGCAGAGCAGATATTACGGCAGCCGAAGCGAAAGTGGACCAATCACGTGCGGCCTATGAATTAGCTCTTGCACAAATGACGCGCTACCAACAACTCGGCAATACTGGCGCTGCATCGAAATCAGAACAAGATAAAGCGATTGCAGACGCTAAAAATAGTTTGGCCCAACTTCATCAAGCAGAAGCCAATTTACTGGTTGCCAAAGAATCATTCAAAACTGCACAAGTTGCAGCGACAGGGCTTAAAGCGCAAGTGAATAGTGCTAAAGCACAATTTGATCAGGCAGTGACCACCAAAGACTACAGCACGATTGTGGCACCTATGGATGGTCAACTTGGCGAAGTCAGCCCGCGTATTGGTCAATATGTTGCGGCAGGCACTCAACTGATGTATTTGATTCCACAGCAGCGCTGGGTGACTGCCAACTTTAAAGAAACGCAAATTGCAGATATGCATATTGGTCAAAAAGCGTGGTTCAGCGTCGATGGCATGAAACATCAAAAATTTTACGGCAAAGTTGAGCAAATCTCCCCTGCGGCTGGTTCTGAATTTAGTGTATTGAAACCTGACAATGCCACAGGAAATTTCACCAAAGTCGTGCAACGCATTGCCGTGAAAATTGCGATTGATCCCAATCAACAAGGTTTGGAAAACTTAAGACCCGGTATGTCTGTCGTGACCTCTGTTGATGTTGCTAGTTAGCGGATGCTGGTAGTGAAGTGCATTAAGTAAAGTTGAGCTGAACAAGATGTAAAGGATTTCATCTTCCGCACCTACCGTTTTACAATGCCTACCTATTTGACCTCTAACCACCAAGATAACGATTACCAACATGTTTGAATCTATCGCCCACGCCATTCCTGAGCAGACTATTCAATATCAAGGGGTTGATTTGTGTATTAAGCGTTTGGACTTGGTACACCCACAAATATCAGGCAATAAATTTTATAAACTCAAATATAATTTTATTGAGGCGCAGAAATTAGGGTTTAAACAGGTGCTTAGCTTTGGCGGTGCTTATTCAAATCACATTGCAGCCACAGCATATGCTGCACATTTATTTGGATTCGGTAGTCTAGGCATCATTCGTGGAGAAGAATTACAACATCAAGCCCGAAATCCTACTTTAGCCACCGCCGAACAGTTTGGTATGCAGCTCAGTTTTGTCACACGCCAACAGTATCGAGAACAGAAACAAGCAGACGCTTTAGCGCAATTACGACAGGAATTTCCCGAACATTATGTCATTCCTGAAGGTGGAACCAATGCATTGGCTATCCGTGGCTGTAGAGAAATCTTAAGCCATGAAAATCAAAAAAATTTTGATCTCATCTGCTGTGCAGTCGGTACAGGTGGAACCATAACGGGCTTGATTGAAGCCAGTGCTGAACATCAACATGTTCTTGGCTTTTCAGCGCTCAAAGGCAATTTTCTTTGCGACGATGTTGCTCAGCTGACGCAGAAAACCAATTGGAGCATCAGTGATGAATTTTGCTGTGGTGGCTATGCCAAAACAACGCCGGAACTTTTACAGTTTATGCATGACTTTGAGCAACGCTATGCGATTCCATTAGAACAGGTCTATACGGCTAAAATGCTGCGAGGTATTTTCTGCATGATTGAGCGGGGTCAAATTACAAGCCATCAACGTGTTTTAGTGATTCATACTGGTGGCCTACAAGGTCGCCTGAAAGGTTCAACCGAAGCGCTAAAAAGCGTATAATCCTGCGTCCTTTCTTCCACGCGGAAACTTACCATGTCGCAAAATCAATATGATGTCCTTGTTTTAGGTGCTGGCGCATCAGGCTTAATGACGGCATTTAAAGCGGCGCAGCGTGGACGCAAAGTTTTGGTGGTTGAAAAAGCTAATAAAGTTGGCAAAAAAATCCTAATGTCTGGCGGCGGTAAATGCAATTTCACCAATTTATATGTCGAACCAGAAAATTATATTTCACATAATCCGCACTTTGTTATTTCAGCATTAACTCGCTATACCAACTGGGACTTCATTGGTATGGTCTGCGAATATGGCATTGAGTACGAAGAGCGCAAACATGGGCAGTTATTTACCCAAAATGGTGCAAAAGAAATTCTCGCCATGCTATTGGCAGAATGTGACAAAACAGGCTTGGTGGATATTAAAACCAACTGTGAAGTAAAAGCAGTCAATGCCTTGCCAGAACAAGGCTTTCAAGTAGCAACCAATCTAGGCTATTTTGAAGCAGAATCGGTGGTTATTGCCAGTGGAGGTCTTTCTATTCCTACTTTAGGTGGTTCAGGAATTGGCTATGAGATTGCCAAACAATTTGGTCATTCTGTCTACCCCACTCGCGCTGGCTTAGTACCCTTCACTTTCTCCGATAGTTTTAAAGAAGTCACCACACGCTTGAGCGGCAATGCTGTTGAAGCCACGTTATCGAATGAGTTAAACAGTTTTACTGAGGCTCTACTCTTTACTCACCGTGGTTTAAGTGGCCCAAGCTCATTGCAGCTTTCAAACTACTGGGATGTCGGCCAACGCTTTAATATCAATTTCCTTCCAGCTTTAGATGTTTTAGATTTCCTCAAATCTAAGAAATCTAGTCAACCCAAAGTGTTACTGCGTACACTGTTCAATGAACACTTACCGAAAAGTGTAGTTATAGAATTACAAAATCTGATTTGGCCTGAACAAGCTGAATTAGCCATTGGCAATATTAGTGATGAAAAACTAGAACTTATTGCAAGCCGTTTAGAAAGCTTTGAAGTGAAGCCATCAGGCACTGAAGGTTACCGTACTGCTGAAGTTACACTCGGTGGTGTGGATACCACTGAAGTCTCATCAAAAACCATGGAAAGTAAAAAACAGAAAGGCTTGTACTTTATTGGCGAAGTGCTCGATGTAACGGGTCATTTAGGTGGATACAATTTCCAATGGGCATGGGCTTCTGCACATGCGGCTTCTGAATACGTCTGATCTCGACATAGAATGAATTAATCATAATCTGCAGATGATCTCTGCATAAAAAAGGCTGATTCATTCAGCCCTTTTTTTATGCCCGATCTGACTTATTCAAGATAGTCGGTTTTAAATAATGATACTGACGACGACGAAGTTCGTTGAATTGTCAGATCCATTTTTTCAACGGCAACTGAAATATGTTGTGGTTGCACGCTTGCGGTTTGTTTGAGTGTCGATACTAAAGTATTGAGCATTGAAATTACCCCCATTTTGCCATTCCTTTGCACGGATCATAAGTGTCATTCATGACAGCAATATGAATCCTAAGTTTTTATATTTTAAGTAATATTCCATATATCACTATTACTTAAAATACCAATTTTCGAGTAAATTTCAATCATTATTTTTGGACTGATTGGTATAATTTTTTTCACTGTTTGGCGGTGATTGTTCTGCCTGCTCCAAATTAGTGCGTTTTGATTTTGCAAAAATAAAGCGTCGTGCGCTTGCCAAAAAACCCACCGTGATTCCTGCAATAATCACTGGGGCTAAAAATTTATTCGGTGCTTTTGCCATACAATATTCCTTAATAGAGCATTAAAATCGACCACTTAAGCGTGGCCGATTTTCTAAAGACGGAACAGGTTAATTAGGGTCATCCGGTTTTGGCGGAGTTACAGGTGCCGAAGGTGCATCGACCTGTTTTTCAGCCTCGCCTGTCGATCCAAATGGATTATTTTGTGGTTGATCACTTGGGTTTACATCCAACTGATCTGGCGTGGCCGTTTCTTTTTCACTGACGCCGGGTGCAGCCTGTTGAATGTTTGGATAGCCATCGTCGATTTTCACTTCAGAAGTCATCACAGATGTTGATGGCGTTGGACTCGCTACAGACGATGTAGGCGTATTAAAGGTGGTTTTTGCCTTCGCCTGTTCCTGTACTGGATTCGGTTCGTTGGCTTCACGTTTCGCTTTATCGATAAGATCTGATAACAATCGTTCCGCCGGATTGCGACCACCTAAACCAAAGGCCAAAGCGAAAGCAACTGCAACCGCACCGAGAGTTAAACCAAAGGCCAAATTCACGATCGAGTCGGCAATACCCATGGCACGCAAACCCATGGCAACAACCAAGCCCATAATCAGCACACGAACCAAATTACCTAACCAACGTGAACTGTTATATTCCCCTCGTTGCACCACATTTGCCACAATATTGGCAAGCCAGAAACCCACCACCAAGATTACAGCACCAAGTAAAATACTTGCACCGAACTGGATAAACATAGCAATAAGGGCACTGATTTGCTCAAAGCCTAAACGGTTAGCAGCTTCAGATACCGCAAACAACATGGTGAAAAATACGATCAGGCAACCGACCACATCCGACACTTTGGTATTGCCCAAAAAGCGTTGAATGTCTAATTTTTCTGGTACAGCATCGACACCAGTACCCGAGATCACATCTACCACTAGACGTGCCACAAAACGTGATACCACATAAGCCAAGATTAAGATTAAACCTGCGGCAATGATGTTCGGTATCGCATACATGATCTCATGCAACATGGCTGTTGCAGGCTGAGAAATCGCCTCGATACCAAGTGCTTCGAAAGCCACAATTAAAGCAGTGATAATAACTATAGCAAAGACAAAATTACCCAAAACTTGAGCAAGTTTTGCGTTTTTAAACATGCCCACTTTTTCGACTTGCTGCTGCAAACTCAAACTGTTCACCAAGCCTTCCACGATACCTCGCACAATCTTCGCCAAGATGTACCCCACAAAGACGATGACACCGGCAATAAAGATATTGGGAAGATAAGAAACAACTTCAGTGACCATATTTTGGATTGGGAACAATAGACCGTTCAAACCCAAGATCGATAAAACAATCGGTAGGAAAAGTAACAAAATCAGCCAATATACAATTTCACTGATATTTTGACTGATTGGGCTGACACCAACCTCAGAACTAAGTTTTTCATCGAGTTGGGTTTTATCAAGCAGTTTCTTTGAACCGACTTTGACCAAACTCGCCACGATCCAACCAATAAAACCTACAGCTACCGCAGCCAAGAGCTGTGGAATAAATAACAAGAACTGCTGAATCATGTTACTGAATGGGCCACTGACACTAGTCAAATTCAGTACATTGAGTGCACCAATGACGGCAATGATCAAAATTATCCAGAACACAACTCTGGAGACTATATTTTCAACATTGGAACGGTGCCCAGTTGCATTTGAAAGTTTTTGATTTGTACCTAATTTTTGCAGAACTTTTTTGACGCCAGCAGCAACCAATAAAGCAATGACCCAACCTATCAGGAGAATTGCTACTGCACTTAAAATGGGGTGAAACTGTTCCCAATAATACATGGCATCAAAACGGCCACGCGGACCACCCAGATAATCATTCATACGTTCGCCCTCATTGTTATACATGATCTGTTGTTATGTGCATTTTTACGTATGCCGCGTATCACACAGCATTAATGCTTTGAACTTAAGCTTTCTTTTCCACCTTAGTTTTTGCGTATTTTTTAATCAACCAAAGTATGCATAACTCCAACAAAAGCTCACAATTGAATGTAAAAAAGCCTTGGCATAACCAAGGCTTTATTTGTGTCATTCTGATGAGATGCTTAAGGTTCAGATCTTGCAATCATGTAAATCTGACTCATGTATTTATCATCAATGATCTGTCGCAGTTGCAGTATTTGAATCATTGGCAACAGCTTCATCCCCCGCTGTACCGCTAGTCGTATCATTGGCAGTTGCAGTTTGTGCATTGGGTGCAGGATGATCAGGTGGTGCATCCGAAGCAGACGGTTTCATATCTGCAAACATATAAAACAATAACGCGATTAAGAAGATACCCACTAAAATTAGCATATACACTGGGATACGTTTTTTTTGTGTTGTTTCTTCTGCGCTGGTGGTATGGGGCGGTTTATTAAAATCGTGTGTCATATTCCCCTCGCTATTTTGTTGTTCGTCGTTCACTTTTTATACTAACAATACAATATCCTTTGTTGTGTGAAGAACAATTACAATCCGTGAAAACATGTAACTTGAAAGATCAGTTCAATTTACATCCGTCTTGCTGTTTAAATAGATGACTGATTTTTAGATTTAAAATCAATCGCTAAGGTAAAAATATCGGAGCATGAAATGAATGTACCATTTCAATCGTATTCATTTTCAGAGTATCAAGTGTTGCAAAAATAAATGCTTTTTTGAGCTAGATGGAATTCTCTGCTTTTGATGAATGAAATGAGCTATAATCATGCACCTTATTTTTCACCTGTTATCAAATCTATGGCGTACCATCAACAAGGTGTAACGCTTGATCTTGACACTGACGTCACTCATCAATGTTCCCTTCATTACACTCGTGATCAGCATCTTATTGGCATTATTGAATTTAGTAAGCCAAGTTATGTGTTGAAATGGGGTGATTTGGAATATTTCCGCCGACGTACTGAAGAGTTTTCAGTGATGCCATTCCCTGAATGCATCAATGCGATGGTGATTGATATTCGAAATATTGCGGCTTTTTTAGATAATGAAGTGCCTATTATTCCTTGGCGCTTGCTCGAAGAAGAATGCCCGATTCGCTTAGTTGTTCCCCAAGATCGACTGGAGCATTATGCTGGCTTTTTTGAACCGACTTGGTTGACTTCCGACGTAGACACAGCGATTCAAGAAATTCGTGAATTTATGGATATGTTTGTGCATTAACACGGAGATTAAACTAAAGTTTAATCCCGAAAACCTCCATTTGGAGGTTTTTTTATGCCCTTTTATTTTCATTATCTATTTCACAATAAAATTAAATTATTTTATATTTAATGACTTATAGCAAACTTTCTTATAAAAAATGTTCATAACTTATCCCATTTCTTAGTAACAATTCGGCAATAAATTTTGCTTGAGCCTTGTTCGATTTATCACCTAAGATGTAGAAAATGATCTCTTTTTTATTGTTGAAACATTCTTAAAAACAGAGCAATAAAACTAAATACGTAACAAGATCATAAAAAGTGGATATTAAATCAGGGTAAAAGGAGTTTTAACGATGACGTCAAAAAAACATTTAGCAACTTTGTTCTGTGCAAGTGCGCTCACTTTAGGGCTTAGCGCATGTAGTGACAATAAAGCACCTACAACGGATAAAGCTGCAGGAAGTGAAGCTGCTGTTTCTGACTCAGGGACTTTAGATAAGATCAAAAAATCGGGCACGATTGTTTTAGGCTATCGCGATTCATCGATTCCATTTTCATATATCGCAGATAATCCAAACCAACCTGTGGGTTATGCGCATGATCTTCAATTAAAAGTAGTTGAAGCAGTAAAAAAACAATTAAATCTTCCCGATTTAAAAATCCGTTATAACTTAGTGACCAGCCAAAACCGAATTCCATTAGTTTCTAATGGCACCGTCGACTTAGAGTGTGGTTCAACCACCAACAATAAAGAACGCCAACAACAAGTTGATTTCTCAACAGGTTTCTTTGAAGTGGGTTCACGCTTACTTACTGCAAAAGACTCTGGGATTAAAGACTTCGCTGACCTTAAAGGTAAAAAATTAGTCACCACGGCAGGAACTACATCTGAGCGTTATATTCGTCAACATGAAAAAGAGTTAGGTATTGGTGAAGTCATTTCTGCCAAAGACCACGCTGAGTCTTTCCTCATGCTACAAAATGGTCGTGCAGCGGCATTTATGATGGATGATATTTTGCTGGCGGGTGAAAAATCGAAAGCCAAAGATCCAAATAAATGGGAAATCGTGGGTACAGCACCGATTCAAGAAATTTATGGTTGTATGCTACGTAAAGGCGATACTGGCTTTAAACAAGTGGTTGATGATGCAATCAAAGCGACCTATAGCTCTGGTGAAATCAATGACATGTATAAAAAATGGTTCCAAACGCCAATTCCACCAAAAAATATCAATTTGAATTTCCCGATGTCTGATCAATTAAAAGCATTGATTAGCAATCCACATGACCGTGACGAATAACTTTCCCTAAACATTCTAAAGATGCTTAAGCCAAACGGATTTTGGCTTAAGCTCATTATAGGGAGTTCCTATGAATTATAGCTGGAATTGGGGTGTGCTGTTCCAATCTACAGGTGTAGGTGATTCGACCTACCTGAATTGGATTTTAATTGGGATCGGCTGGCTGTTTGTCATCGCTTTGGTGGCATGGAGCATTGCGATGGTGCTTGGCAGCATCTTGGGTATTATGCGTACCCTACCGAGTCCTGTAGCACGAGGTATTGGTACGGCCTACGTGACTATTTTCCGAAATGTACCCTTATTGATTCAACTGTTTATATGGTTCTATGTTGTACCCAACTTCCTCCCCGATGCGATTAAAAGCTGGTGGATGAATGACCTTGGGGCAAATACGACCGCCTTAATTTCTGCAAGTGTCGGCTTGGGTCTTTTTACAGCTGCACGAGTCTGTGAGCAAGTCAGGACAGGTATTGAAGCGCTTCCTTTGGGGCAAACCAATGCAGGTTATGCCATGGGATTTAGTACGGCTCAACTATACCGCTATGTGATCTTACCGCAGTCATTCCGCACGATTTTGCCACCTCTCAGCTCTGAGTTGACCAACTGTGTCAAAAACACCTCAGTCGCGTCTTTGGTCGGTGTTGCAGAAATCATTTCGCAGATGAAAACCATCAGTGAATACACGCAAAACACCATCGAAATTTATACCTACGTCACCATTATTTTCATCGTGATCAACATCTGTTTAATTGGTTTCATGAATTTTCTGGAAAAACGCCTACGCGTTCCTGGCTTAATTGCAGGAGATAAATAATGGAATGGCTCAGTTCTTTTATTCAAGACCTCCAAGCGTCTGGCCCTGCACTATGGCATGGTTTCAGCATCACGCTAAAAGTGGTGATCACGGCAACCATTGGTGGTGTCTTTATTGGGACTTTATTGGCGTTGATGCGCCTGTCCTCGATTAAAGTATTTAATATTTTTGCTAAAGGCTATGTGAACCTTTTTCGTTCTATTCCCTTGCTCTTGGTGCTGATGTGGTTCTACTTTGCCGTACCCTTTATCTACACAGGGATTACAGGTAACTATCTGACGATTGATACTGCCCTCGTGTCGAGTATTGTGGCCTTCATGCTATTTGAAGCGGCTTACTTTTCAGAGATTGTCCGTGCCGGGATTCAGTCAATTCCTAAAGGTCAAACTTCTGCAGCTTATGCTCTCGGTATGAGCTATAGCCAAGCGATGCGCTTAATTATTTTGCCGCAATCTTTTCGCAAAATGACGCCACTGCTTTTACAGCAAACCATCATTCTGTTCCAAGATTCAACCATGGTATATGCCATCGGACTGTTAGACTTTTTCCGCACCAACTATGTTCGAGGCGACCTCATGTCATTGTTAACTCAATACATTCTGTTTGCCGGTCTAGTGTATTTCACTATTAGTATGATCGCTACCTATGCAGTTAAAAAATTACAACGGAGGTTAAGTGTATGACCGATCAAAAAACGATGATTGACCTCCAAAATGTCAGTAAATGGTATAAAGATTTTCAAGTGCTTACCGATTGCACGACTCAAATTAAACAAGGTGAAGTGGTTGTCGTGTGTGGACCTTCAGGTTCAGGCAAATCAACGCTCATTAAAACCGTCAATGGACTTGAGCCTTTTCAAGCCGGTACGATTTTAGTCGACGGTATTTCCATTAATGACCCAAAAACCGATTTAAATAAATTGCGTAGTCGTGTCGGTATGGTGTTCCAGCACTTTGAACTGTTTCCACATTTATCCATTACCGAAAACCTGACCATTGCGCAGGTTAAAGTCTTGGGTCGATCAGAAGCCGAAGCCAAGAAAAAAGGCTTGGCTTATTTAGATCGTGTGGGTTTGAGTGCGCATGCCGCTAAATTTCCTGCACAGTTATCAGGTGGACAGCAACAACGTGTTGCCATTGCACGTGCGCTCAGTATGGACCCGATTGCCATGCTGTTTGATGAACCAACTTCGGCACTTGATCCAGAGATGATTAACGAAGTGCTTGATGTAATGGTGGGTCTTGCCAAAGAAGGTATGACCATGATGTGTGTAACCCATGAGATGGGCTTTGCTCGTCAGGTTGCAGACCGAGTGATCTTTATGGATCAAGGAAAAATTGTAGAAGACTGCAGCAAAGATGATTTCTTTAATGCTCCTCGTGGTGAACGAGCGCAGCAGTTCTTAAATAAAATTCTGCATTAACATCAAAACGTTTATTTAACTGATGTTACGAAGTAACATCAGAAGCGTAATTTGATTCAAATAAAAGTACGATACGCGGTAACGTCATCCGCAAGTGTTTGAGATAGAACTTCTTCTAATCAAAAATGTTTTTGCGATACTTTAGATAATTAGACGCTTGTGAACGAGTTTTGTCGGTGAGGTGATTGCACCGCAAGATGGTTTCCTTGCGAAGCACGCTTCTCATTTTGCCTAATGAGAAGCGTGCTTCGTAAGAGTACCTCCAGCCGAAGGCTAATCACTTTATTCATTCCCTTGATGTAAGACTCCGTCGAATTGGCTTAAAAATCATTTTAAAAATGCAAAATTACTTTTGCATGCGTAACATCAGTTATTTAATTTCCGAAAATAAAAAGCTCATCCATCGATGAGCTTTTTTTCATGGCAGATTACCAATAATTTTCTACAGCAATATTGCCTTCACCACGACGGTTCATAGTCAAACCACGCGCCTTTAATGCCGCCTTGGTGTCATCAACCATTTGTGGATTACCACACAACATGACATGCGTCGTTTCCACATTAAACGCTAAGCCTGCCGCCTGTTCTAACTCGCCATTTTCAATTAAAACTGGTAAACGGTCATGCAGCGGTGCATTTGGATCACGTGTCACAATAGGTATAAATTTGAAGCCCGTATGCCCTTCGCCAAAGGTCTCGGAGATTTCTTGAATACGCTCGACATAAGCCAGTTCTGATGCTGTACGCACACTGTAGACTAGATTAATTTTTTCGTATTTAGACCACGTTTCAAAGTCTTGTAACATTGATAAAAACGGTGCAAGACCCGTTCCTGTCCCCAACAGCCATAAGTCCTTCGGCAATGGCAACTGATAACGCGCCAAGGTAAGGAAGCCATATGGTATTTTTTCTAAATACAGCTCATCGCCCACTTGTAGATGCTGCAAATTTGAAGTAAACGCACCATCTGGAACGACGATAGAGAAAAATTCTAAAGTTTCATCAAAGGGTGACGACACCACAGAATAGGCACGAACCACCAATACATCGCCCACTTTCAAGCCAATTCGTGCGAACTGACCAGCGGTGAATTTAAAATGTGCAGGGCGTGTCATGGTAAAACTGAACAAAGTATTGGTCCAACGGTGTACAGATAAAACCTTTTCTAAGCTAAATTTTTCAATTGACATGATTTGAACGTGGCGTGACAGACTGTGCTCATGTTAGCATGACAGCATAATTTATTAATATTTTTTAAATGTTAAGGCCTGATTCATGCGCATGACTTTACGCCAGTTGGCTGTTTTTGTAGCAGTCGCTCAAGAAGGTACCGTTACCAAAGCCAGTGATGCTGTCAAACTTACTCAAAGTGCAGCAAGTATGGCATTGGCAGACCTCGAAGATGGTCTCGGTGCTCCACTGTTTGACCGACTTGGTAAACGCTTGCAATTGAATGACTTGGGTCGTTTTTTATTGCCACAAGCTTTGGAAATTTTAGGGCGCTGTGAAGCTTTTGAACAAGCAGCGAAAGGCGAACTACAAAGTATTGATCTGCGTTTAGGTGCGACCCTAACTATCAGTGACTACTTGATGCCAGACCTCATGGCAGATTTCTTACAAATTCAGCCTCAAGCACATTTACAACTTCAAGTCGGCAATACCCGCCAAATGATTGAAGCGGTAAACCAATTTCAGTTGGATTTGGCCTTAATTGAAGGTTCATGCCATCTGCCACAGTTGCAATGTATTCACTGGCGTGACGATGAACTTGCCGTGTGCTGTTCACCAGAGCACCCTTTAGCGAAGTTGGATCGTGCACTCACTGCAGCTGACTTTGATAACGTGGAATGGATCTTACGTGAAGAAGGTTCAGGCACACGTGAAGTATTTGACAACGCAATTTTAAAAGACCTGCCAGATGCCAATATACGTTTAACCTTGGGTCATAACGAAGCCATTCTAAAAATCGTGGCAGGTGGTCTTGGTATGTCATGTATTTCTAAACTTGCGATTGAGCCTTTACGTGAAAAAGGTCAATTGGTGGTTTTAGATACGCCGTTCTGGCAACTTGCCCGTCCATTATTTATGTTGGTACATCGTCAGAAATACCAAGGACCGGGTCTCAAAGCCTTTATGCAATTTTGTGAAAAATAAAAAAAGCGCCTTAAGGCGCTTTTTTATCTATTTTTAAATTGGCGTTCACATGGTTCGCCATCATTATTGCCGTCCATTTTCGTATTTGGACAATTATTATTAAAGAACACTGCTTCTTCGTATGAACGCATCTGACTACAATGCGTACGCCCATCACAACTAAACTGAGCTTTTTCTACTGCCCTTGGCGAATCACTTGAAGCAGGTGCCTGCGCAGTGTCTTGAACAACAGACTGAGCTTGCGTTGAAGCTGTGCCGTATAGATTTTTTTCACCTTGCTCAGTCAGCACCCGATCGGGCAAATCACCCTGAGCTTTACGTTGTTCTTTTACAATGTTTTCATTTTCTTGCATGAGCTGTTGTAAATGTAGCTGCTTCTGTTCTTGGTACTGCTGATATTTCCCATAAACAGCCACAGCTAATACTAGAATTACAATGAGTCCAATCATGCTGAAGATTTTACTGCCCCAAACTGTGCCTTTGGCTGTATCGTGAGGAATAGCTTGGTAATTCACTCGATCCGACCTTGATTCAAATGACGGATTTATCTGTTCATGAGTGGACTGCTCTTTTTTCAAATCTAAACGGATGATATTTACAGCTTTAAATTTACCTTGATCTTCTTCAATCCTGTATTTGAGATTTTCTCCAACACGTGGTTCGATGTGTCGGCTAGGAAAATCACGAATATGAAAAAATAAATCCTTTGCTTGATCTTGTTGTATAAATCCAAAGCCGCGCTCAACGTTATAGCTTTTGATTTTCCCCTCTTTAAACATAAAAATTGTCTCTCATCTTTTCTTTTAATACTCTTATGATAATAAAAAAAGAGGCCCTATAGACCTCTTTTCGATTTCAATGATTTCCATGAAATCTTACAATCACATTATTTACGCAAATTTGAAAGCAAAGCTGAAGTAATCGACTGGTTATTTGCCACGACTTTAGATTTTTTAGCTTTTGCAGATTTGTCTTCTTCACGCTCAATGTTAATGGCCTTATAACGATCTCCATTTTCCACCACATTAAATTTCACGCGATCATTACGTTTTGGTTCGACACCATCTGCGGGAAAGTCAGAGATATGGAAAAATACATCACCTTCTTCACATGAAAGAAAGCCAAAGCCCTTTTCAGGATTGTACTGCTTCACTTTACCTTTATATTGTTCGGACTTCATAAAGTACCCTATTCCATTTATGCCAATGTCTTTAGTATATAAAAAAGAGGCTATAAAAGCCCCTTTTCTGTTCATGATGCAAAAATTAGTCTTTTTGAACTGAACCGAAAATTTTATCGCCTGCATCGCCAAGACCAGGAACGATATAACCGTTTTCATTTAAACCTTGGTCTACAGATGCTGTGTAAATCGTTACGTCCGGATGAGCTTCATTTACACGTTTAATGCCTTCTGGAGCTGCAACAAGCACCATGACACGAATATCTTTACAACCACTGGCTTTTAGAACGTCAATAGCAGCAACGAGCGATGAACCCGTTGCAAGCATTGGGTCAATAATCATCGCTAAACGGTTTTGTACGTCTGGTACTAATTTTTTGTAGTAAGTACGCGCTTCTAAAGTTTCTTCATCACGCTCTAAACCCAATACAGATACTTTCGCACTTGGAATCAGGTTTAAGAAACCATCCAACATACCAATACCTGCACGTAAAATCGGTACGACTGTTATTTTTTTACCGGCAATACGATCTACAGTTACTTTACCATTCCAACCATCAATTTCATGATCGACCATTGGTAAATCTTTCGTTGCTTCATAAGTCAGAAGCATTGTCACTTCTTGAGCAAGCTCACGGAAGTTTTTAGTACTAATATCTGCACGACGAAGTAAGCCGAGTTTATGTCGAATAAGCGGATGACGGATTTCATGGATAGCCACGGGAGAACACCTAAAAGGTTAAGATAAAATTTCGACCATTATAAAGCTATTTAACAAATGATAAAAATAAAAAAGCCCCCTTTACAGGAGGCTTTTTTGTAATAAGCAAATTAATTACTTAATTCATTAGTTAAAACCACTTTGAATTAAGCTAAAAATGAACTGTTGTAATTCAGGTGAGATTGCAAAGTATGCCACTTGAGAAACTGCAATGATTGGATCTGGATATACACCGATCAACAACACAAGAGCAGCTGCACCAAGCACCATAATACCACCCACTTTTTGACCCCAATGATCGACAGCATCGATACGTGGGTTTTCCGGTGGAGTCATGTACATCACAATCATCACACGTAGGTAGTAGTACAAACCGATACCTGAACCAAGGATCACCATCGCAGCTAAGAACCATGAACCACCAGCAACCGCTGTTTTGATCACAAGGAACTTACCAATAAAGCCAGCTGTTAATGGGATACCTGCAAGAGATAACATCATGACAGTCAGTGTTGCAGTCAACACTGGACGACGCCAGAACAAACCACGGTACTCCGCAAGGCTACCTGCTTCGTCTTTGTTGTTGTAAGGGCTAGACATCAGTGTCACAACACCGAACGCACCAATCGTTGTTAATACATAAGTAATCACATAGACGTTGACGCTGCTGAATGTTGCAAAGCCTTGTACTTGAACAAAGTCAGTATTACGTGCACTGACAATCGCAACAAGTAAGTAACCAAAGTGAGCGATTGAAGAGTATGCAAGGATACGTTTCAAGTTCACTTGACGTACTGCTAGTAAGTTACCCGCAAGGATAGACAATACTGCAATGATGGTCACGATCGTGATGAAGCTGTCAGAAAGGATTAAGCCAGAAGCCAAGAAGTAACGAACGAATAGACCGATCATTGCCACTTTAGCCACAGTCGCTAAGAATGTCGCGATTGGCGCTGGCGCACCTGCATACACGTCTGGTGTCCATTTGTGGAATGGCGCAAGAGACAATTTAAATGCAACAGCAAAAACAATCAGTGCAAGACCAAGGACTACACCCGGTTGGCTGAATGTTGTGAACATTTTGCCTGGTTCAGCAACGAATGCCATTGTACCTGTGTACGCATATACATAAGCCATACCCATCAACAACATCGCAGAAGCAGTTGCTGAAAGCACCAAGTATTTCACACCCGCTTCAAGCGACTGTGAACGTTGGTGTGTATAAGCCAATAGGCCGTATACAGGAATCGACATTAGTTCAAGGCTGATAAAGAAAGACGCATAGTGCGAACTTGCAACCATTAACAATGCACCCGTTACAGAGCACAGCATCAAGATATAAAGTTCTTCACGGTTATCTTTATAGGTTTCGATATACGCATGTGACAATGTGCAGCAAGCAAGTGCTGCAATCAAAATCACGAATTGGTACAACATCGTAAATGGATCTACGATGAACAAATTCATTACGTTTGCAGGTGCATACTGCCCTGCAACGAAAACAAAAATAATATAAAAGGCTGCAAGGTTCAGACCGATAACGGAAGTCGTTGCAACTAAATTGTGGTTACGCTTGATTGCAATTAGCAACATCACGACGATCGCAGTTAAAGCCACGATCATCACAGGAGCTAATGGCATAAGCTCAGAAAATGACATTGTGAAGTCCATGGCTTATTGCATCTCCACATTTTCAGGTTGTACAGCAATCTGCTGCACAACATCAACGACTTCTTGAACTGGGATATAGCTATTTGCAATCCACGCCATGCTTGAATTTGAAATATCAAGGAAAGTTTGTGGGAATAGACCAAGCCATACTAGACCAAGAGCACAGATTAAAAGAATCACAACTTCACGCGCATTTAAGTCTTTCAACGGATTTGCGTAATGCTGTTTTTGTTCTTCGTTTGGTGTACCAAACAACGCTTTGTGGATCAGAATTAAACCGTAAAGACCGGCAAATACTAAGCTTACTGCAGCAAGGATTGTGTACACAGGGAACTTGTCATAAGAACCCATCAAGATCAGGAATTCACCGATGAAGTTACCTAGACCTGGAATACCTACAAGTGCCGCAACAAAGAACATTAAGAAGAATGAAAGGTATTGGAACTGACCACGGATACCGCCCATTAAACGCATGTCACGTGTATGCAGACGTTCGTAAACCTGACCACACATAATGAACAATGCAGCAGAAGATAGACCGTGAGCAAGCATCATAATCATCAAGCCTTGGAATGTCAGGATGTTACCTGCATACAAAGCAAGAAGTACGAAGCCCATGTGCGAAATAGATGTGTACGCAAGCAGACGTTTCATGTCTGTTTGTTGGAATGCACACCATGCACCGTAGAAAATACCGATTAGACCAAGAATGATCGCGATGTCAGCAAACTGAGCAGATGCTACTGGGAAGAATGGTATTACGAAACGTAAAAGACCATATGCCGCAGTTTTAATCAAGATACCTGCAAGGTCGACAGAACCCGCTGTAGGTGCTTGCGCATGTGCATCTGGTAACCAGCCGTGTAATGGGAAAACTGGTAGTTTTACCGCAAAACCAATAAACATACAGATCATGAATGCATACGCAAGTGCTGGAGCTTTTGCCTCAACAGTGTGTGCAACACTCATCAAGAAGTCATAGTTAAAGCTGATTTGACCGTGAAGTTGGAAGCCAACAACCACTAGACCCAAGATACCGATCAACATGATCAGACCCGCAACCTGAGTATAGATAAAGAATTTAGTTGCAGCGTAAACGCGTGACTTACCTTCTGCTCCTTTATGACCCCAAAGTGCGATCAAGAAGTAGATTGGTACCAGCATCATCTCCCAGAAGAAGAAGAAGAGGAACATGTCAATCGCTAAGAATACACCGATCACACCACCTAAAGACCAAAGTAGGTTTAAGTGGAAGAAACCAACGTTCTTTTGAATCTCACCCCATGAACAGCCGACCGCAAGTACACCCAGTAATGCAGTTAAACCCACCATAAGCAGTGAAAGACCATCCACAGCAAGGTGAATGTTAATCCCTAAAGTGGTAATCCACGGTAGGTTAAATTGAGCAGCCCACTGTGGAGCTTGTGTACCCAACTCGTAGTTATAACTACCGCTTTGCCATAAAACGACGGTTAACACCAACGTTAATAGCATACCAATTAAGGCAATATAGCGTGGTAAGTGCTTGTCGAGTTTATCGACAAGCCAGCATACAAAACCTGCAATGAACGGAATAAGGATCAGAGCGGGTAGAATTAAATTGTTTGGAGTTTCCATTTTATTTCCCCACGACCTGAATCACGACCAGGATCAATAGTAATGCAAACGTACCGAATGCCATACTAGATGCGTATTCACGCAATGAACCTGTTTGACGTGAACTTGTAAAGCTATTACCGCCTTTAACAAGTGCAGGCAATACAAGCCATAAGCCGTCAATTGGATCACGACCAAAGATTTTAGCCAGTAGTAAATAAGGCTTAACGAAAACAATGTTGTACAAAGCATCGAAACCAAGTGCATTACGACAGATATTTGCAAGACCCGCGCCCAGTGAAGTTTTCGCGAACGATTTCACTGCACCATAAGCAAAGGCAAATAACACCACACCCACTGCAAGACCTGCAAGTGCAATACCAACAGCTGTATATTCAGCGCTATGCATACCGTGTTCTAGTGCTTCTGGAATATTAAACGCTGGGATTTGTGCAGCATTTAAAATATTCGTTACTGGTGCTTTTAATACATAAGCTAAACCAGTTGAAAGCACTGCAAGAATCGCCAATGGACCCCAGTAAGTAACACCTTTGATTTCATGGTAAGGCGTGTTTTCTTTACCAAAGAATACAACCCAAATAAGACGGAATGTATAAATTGAAGTTAAGAACGCACCTGCTACACCAGTCCAGTACAAGCAGTCATAAACTGCTATTGCTTGACCTTTCACCCATACCGCACCAAGAATCGCATCTTTCGAGAAGAAGCCGATCGTGATGAATGGAATCGCTGCCAATGCACCACCACCAATCGCGAAACAAGCAAACAAGAATTTGTTTTTGTGGAATAGACCACCCATCTTGAAGATGTTTTGTTCGTGATGGTAAGCCAAAATCACTGCACCAGAAGACAAGAATAATAATGCCTTGAAGAATGCGTGAGTCAGCATGTGGAATAGACCAGCTTGGTAAGCTTCAGCACCTACAGCCATAAACATATAACCCAACTGACTCATAGTTGAGTAAGCAAGAATACGTTTGATGTCTGTTTGTACCAATGCAGCAAAGCCTGCAACTAACAATGTCACCGCACCTGTGATTGAGATGAACATCATCACTTCTGGCGCTTGTTCAAACACGCTGAACATACGGCTACATAGGTAAACACCTGCTGTTACCATTGTTGCTGCGTGGATCAATGCAGATACTGGTGTAGGACCAGCCATCGCATCTGCTAACCATGTTTGTAATGGGATCTGAGCAGATTTACCTGCAGCACCCAAGAACAACATCAATGCAGTCCAAATCGCAATTGAAGAACTCTGAACCAAAACTGTTGGCGCAGCAGCTACAACTTCTGCAATGTTTAAAGTGCCGAATTGTTGGTAGATCAAGAACAATGCGATCAGTAAGAATACGTCACCCACACGTGTCACAGTGAATGCTTTAATTGCAGCAAAACCGTTTGCAGGTGTTTGGTAGTAGTAACCAATCAATAGGTATGAACATAGACCTACACCTTCCCAACCGAGGAATAACAACGCTAAGTTGTCACCCAACACTAAAAGCAGCATGCTTGCTACGAATAGGTTGAAGTATGAGAAGAAACGTGCAAAGTCTTCTTCGCCACGCATGTACCATGTTGCAAAGATGTGAATTAAGAAACCCACACCTGTGATCATGCCCATCATCAATAATGATAAGCCATCTAAATGAAGCGTGAAGCCCGGTGCTAAGTTACCTGCACTGAACCAAGTCCAAAGATGCTGAGTTGTTGCAACTGAACCATTATTAACAAAGTCGATACCAGCAATTAATGCAAATAAAGATGAAAGACCAACTGAACCTGCACCAATAATTGCAGCAACTGATTCAGGAAGATTTTTACGACCTGCCGCCAACAGGATAAAACCAATTAGCGGGAAAAGTACTGTTAAATATAAATAACTCATCCGCGCATCTCACTAGCAGCATCCACATCCAGATGATGGAAGCGATGATAGAACTGAAGGACGATCGCAAGACCGATACAAGCCTCTGCTGCAGCAAGCGTTAAGATCAAGATAAACATCACTTGACCATCTGGCTGTGCCCATGCGCTTCCTGCCAAAACGAACGCTAAAGCAGCAGCGTTCATCATGATTTCAAGGCTCATTAAAATAAATAGTAGGTTGCGTCGAACCATCACACCGTAAAAACCCAGTGCAAAAAGAATGGTTGCAACGATCAAACCATGTTCTAAAGGGATGTTGCCCATTATTCTTTGTCCTCTTCTGCACCTGGCTCACGTTTGCCAAGATGGAATGCAGCGACAAGTGCGCCAAGCAATAACATCGCAGCAACTTCAACCAGCAATAAGTACTGAGTAAAGAGTGAAGTACCCACTTCTTTCGGACCGACAACTTGAGCACCCATGACAGTGCCAGCAGTTGTGTAGTCTGACTTCAACATCCAAACAAGGATTAGACCCATCAGGAAGCTCATCAACGCAGGATATGCCCACGCTGAAGAAGTCAGCCATTTGCTTTCTTGTTCAACAGTATTTTGACCAAGATTCAGCATCATCACGACGAATACGAATAGCACCATGATTGCGCCAGCGTAAACGATAATTTCGAGGGCACCGGCAAACGGCGCACCCACGATCATGAAGATACCTGCAACTGCAAGTAAAGAGATAATCAAGCTTAATAAAGCATGTACTGGGTTCGTGTTAGTTACAACACGAACGGTAGAGACGATGGCCACAAGCGCCATCAAATAAAATGGCCACATCATGGTAATAGACTCCGTACATCAACTGGTGTGCTTTCGCGTTGAGCCTGACCTTTATCTTTACCAGCAACAGCCATACCTGTTACGCGGTAGAAGTTATAGTCTGGGTATTTACCAGGACCTGAGATAAGAAGGTTTTCTTTCTCATAAACTAAGTCCTGACGAACATACTCACCTAACTCAAAGTCAGGTGTCATTTGAATCGCAGTTGTAGGACATGCTTCTTCACACATACCGCAGAAAATACAACGTGAGAAGTTAATACGGAAAAATTCCGGATACCAACGACCATCTTCTTTTTCAGCTTTTTGTAGTGAAATACAGCCGACTGGACATGCAACCGCACAAAGGTTACATGCTACACAGCGCTCTTCGCCATCAGGGTCACGCGTTAACACGATACGACCACGGAAACGTGGTGGTACGATGTCTTCCGCTTTAACCTCTGGATATAAAATGGTGTCACGTTTACGTGTCGCGTGTGAGAATACCATCCACAACGAACGTACAATTGACCCAAATCCAGCTAGAAATTTAAACATTTTATTCTCCCTGCTGTCTTAGGCCTGATTCATCAGAATCACAGCACCAGTTACCAGAAGGTTAACCAACGCCAATGGCAAGCAAATTTTCCAACCAAAGTTCATGACTTGGTCATAACGTGGACGCATTAAAGAACCACGAGCCAAGACAAACATCATTACAAAGAATGCTGTTTTAATAATGAACCAGAACGCAGCTGGAATGAATGGAATATCTAGGTTGAAAGGCGCTAACCAACCACCGAAGAATAAAGTCACGATTAATGCCGAGATCAATACTACGTTGACGTATTCCGCAACGAAGAACATCCCCCATTTCATACCGCCGTATTCAACATGGTAACCTTCCGCCAATTCTTGTTCTGCTTCTGGTTGGTCAAATGGATGACGGTGAGTTACCGCGACACCCGCAACCACGAAGATCAAGAAACCTAAGAACTGAGGAATAACAAACCAAACATCACGTTGAGCTTCAACAATTTCACGCATGTTGAATGAGCCTGCAATCGCAACCACACCCATCAGTGAAATACCCAAGAACACTTCATAAGAAATGGTTTGAGCAGCAGAACGTAAACCACCAAGTAATGCGTATTTGTTATTTGATGACCAACCACCGAACAATACTGCGTATACCGCAATACCAGCCATTGCCATAAAGAACAATAGACCGATGCTCATGTCTGAAACACCTAGATAAGGTGAAACAGGAATAACCATGAACGATAGCACCGCAGTTGCCATCGCAACTGCTGGAGCCATACGGAAAGTCAATTTGTCAGCAAATTTTGGTGTCCAGTCTTCTTTGAACATGATTTTCAGCATGTCGGCAACAATCTGGAACATACCGCCCGGACCTACACGGTTCGGACCGTAACGGTCTTGCCACAAGCCGAGTAAACGACGTTCAATAAAAGACATCAACGCAGCGATCAATACCACAATCAGTAAGATCACAATTGCTTGAAGAACTGAATAGGCGATTGGCCAGTTTTCAGCCCACAGCGGCGTTTGACGGATTAATTCTTGTTCCATGAATTACACTCCTACCGCGACTGAAACAGGTTCTGCAAGCGATACTGTAGGTGCTAGACCCACTGGATAACCGATATAACCTGTAGGTAAGTATTCAATCACTTGAACTGGAAGGACGATTTCAGCATCCCCTGCTTTCACAGCGATACGTTGACCATCTTGAACATTTAAGCGTGCTGCATCTTGTTCACCCACAGCAAACATTGCTTCAGGAATACGTGATTCCATCGCAGGTGTTTTCACTGTAAATTCACCAGAAGCGAAGATGTGATGCATCGGTACAAGACGGAAGCTTTCACCATTAACCGCAACAGGTGCAGGTGCAACGAAAGTACGTGCTGGACGTTTCGCTAAACGATCGAATAAACGAACGCCTGCATCACCACCTTTTAAGTGACCACCCACGTTGTCTTGGAATTTGTTCCAAGCTTGTGGAGAGTTCCAACCTGCAGACCAAGCAAATGGTACAAGTGAAGCTGGAGTTTGGTTACCTACATAACCTTCCATAGAGAACGTCAACGCAGAGTCTTTATCGACTGGTTGTTTTGGTTCGTGAATAGAAAGTGGTGCGCGCATCGCAGTACGACCTGAGTAACGACGTGGTTCACGTGCCACTTTCAGACCATGTACACGGAAGCCAGCATCTGGTGCGACGTCTTGAATCGCTTCAAGTGCAGGAACGTTTTTCGCTACTGACTCGATAACATCATCAAGAAGTGTCCAAGAAATCGCTTTGCCTTTCACGCCAGTTTCAATGGCATGTAACCAGCGCCAAGATTCTTTGATCGCAAGTTCAGGTTTGTAGTAGCTTGGGTCATACACTTGGTAGAAACGTTGTGCACGGCCTTCTTGAGAGACAACAGTACCGTCACCTTCAGCAAATGAAGCAGCAGAAAGTACGATGTTGGCTTTTTTCACAGTTTCAGTTTCAGAATGATCAAGTACGATCACTTCTTTACCAGAAAGTGCAGCATTCACCTGCGCGACTGGTAAGCGACGATAAAGGTCATTTTCCACCACGATCACGGTATCGTAATCTTGTGCAAATGCTTGTTCTAGACTTTGACCACCAAAGATCGCTAAGCCCATTGAGTTCACTTCAGGAACAGTCAATGTTAAGCCCGCATTACCAAGGTTCTGTGCAACTTGTGCAGCAGCTTCCATGATTGATGCGTCTTGTAAGCTTGTACCAGAGATGATTAATGGTTTTTTCGCAGCTTTTAAAGTGTCAGCAATGGTTTGTGCAAATGCTTTCGCATCGTCATCCAAACCTAAGATCACTTCACCTTTCACAGCAGCAGCGACCGCAAAACCTAAACGTGCAATGTCGTTAGGTGATGCAACAACTTCACCCGTTGCAACATCAGCTAAACGTGTTTGAGTTGCAGCAAGGATGTAAATCGGAGATTTGGCATCTTGAGCAATACGTTGTACAGGCTCAGCCAACCACTCTTGCGTACGGCGCTCTGCAGCCATTTCTTTGGCTTTATTTTTCGCAGCTTGGCGAACAGATAGAGCCATACGTGGCGCAGTTTGAGTCAGATCTTCACCCAAAATCAACACAGCATCGTAGCTTTCGATTTCACGCATACCTGGGTTATAAACACCTTCGGTTTGCATAATAGAAGCTGCAAGCTCAACAAGTTTTTGCTCTTTTTGAGACATACCTGTTGAGAAGTTGTCTTGACCTACAAGTTCGCGAAGCGCGAAGTTTGACTCAAGTGACGCACGTGGTGAACCGATACCCAATACTTTTTTGCCTTGGATATTTTCAATTACGGTATCCAATGCTTGGTCTACAGAAACTGTAGTCACATTTGCACCAGAGCGGAATTGTGGTTGACGTGGACGATCTTCACGGTTCACATAACCTGTACCAAAACGACCTTTATCGCAAAGGAAGTATTGGTTCACGTCACCGTTAAAGCGGTTTTCTACACGACGTAGTTCGCCATAACGTTCACCCGGAGAGATGTTACAACCTGAAGAACAGCCTTGGCATACGCTTGGCGCATACTGCATGTCCCATTTACGGTTATAGCGTTCAGAGTGAGTTTTATCTGTGAATACACCTGTTGGGCAAACTTCAGTCAAGTTACCAGAGAATTCAGATTCTAAAGTACCTGATTCTGGACGACCAAAGTAAACACGCGAAGCGTTTGCATACACACCAAAGTCCGTACCACCTGCATAATCTTTGTAGTAACGCACACAACGGTAGCACGCGATACAACGGTTCATTTCATGAGAAATGAAAGAGCCTAGCTCTTGGTTGTAATGCGTACGTTTTGTGAAGCGGTAACGACGACGGTCATGCTGAGTCATTACAGTCATATCTTGTAAATGACAGTGACCACCCTCTTCACAGACTGGACAGTCGTGTGGGTGGTTGGTCATCAAGAATTCAACAACAGAAGCACGGAAATTCTTTGCTTCGTTATCTTCAATCGAGATGTAGGTATTGTCAGATGCAGGCGTCATACATGACATAACTAAACGACCGCGAGTATCTTCAGGATTCGCGTATTGAGTCACAGCACATTGACGGCAAGAACCGACAGAACCTAAGGATGGATGCCAACAAAAGTATGGGATGTCGATGCCAAGGCTAAGACATGCTTGTAGCAAGTTCTCTGAGCCGTTGACTTCATACGATTTTCCATCGACATGAATTGTAGCCATAGTCGAATTCCTTAAGCTTGTTCAACGTTGCTAGTTTGAGCTGCCGCATTTACGACTTTAGCTTCAAATTCGCCACGGAAATGTTTGAGTGCGCCCATTAACGGTTCCATCGCACCTGGAGCATGCGCACAGAAAGTTTTACCAATCCAAAGCTTACGAGTAAGTTCTTGTAAGTGATCGATATCTTCTTTCTTACCTGTGCCATCTTCCAAGGCTTTAAGCGCTTTAACCGCCCAAGGTAAGCCATCACGGCATGGTGTACACCAACCGCAAGATTCACGCGCAAAGAATTCTTCTAAGTTACGTGTCGCAGAAACCATACACTGAGTTTCATCAACCACCATGAGCAAACACGTACCTAAACGTGAACCTGCTTTCATGATGCTTTCAGCATCCATAGGAAGGTCAATGTGTTCAGCAGCAAGGAAGTCTGTAGAAGCACCACCCGGTAACCATGCTTTGAGTTTTAAACCATCACGCATACCACCAGCATGATCGTCAATCACTTCACGCGCAGTTGTACCAAATGGAAGTTCCCAAAGACCTGGGAAAGTCACCTTACCTGATGCACCGTAGATTTTAGTACCTGGATCTTTCGACTTACCTTCTGATAAACCGATATACCATTCAGGGCCACGAAGCATAATTGCGGGTAAGTTGTTGTAAGTCTCTACGTTGTTAACAATCGTAGGACGACCCCAAGCACCTGCAACTTGTGGGAATGGCGGTTTAGTACGAGGGTTCGCACGGCGACCTTCAAGCGAGTTAATCAATGCAGTTTCTTCACCACAGATATAACGACCCGCACCGGTATGCACGTGTAACTCAAAGTTCCAACCTGTACCTAGGATGTTTTCACCCAAGTAGCCTTTGGCACGAATTTGGTCCAATGCTTCATTTAAGTATTGAGCCGCTTCAATGTATTCACCACGGATGAAGATATAACCTTGTGTTGCTTCTAATGTATAAGCAGCAATCAACATACCTTCAATCAACTGATGAGGAAGTTTTTCCATCAACAGACGGTCTTTAAAGGTACCTGGTTCCATTTCATCGGCATTACAGATGAGGTAACGAGGACCTGAGTTATCATTTGGTGCCATAAGCGACCATTTGATCCCTGCTGGGAAGCCCGCACCACCACGACCTTTTACAGTCGCAGCTTTGATCACTTCAAGCACTTCTTTCGGTTGCATGCCAACAGCTTTCTTAAAGCCGGCATAACCTTCAAGTGCTTCGTAATCATCTGCACTGCGAACGTGTTCCTGTTTGCTCAAACGCCAAGTTAATGGGTGAGTTTCTGGGTTACCGTCGCCATAAATTGGTTTTGGTTCAGTATTCATACATACTTCTCCAATAACTGTTTAATTGAAGTCACTTCAACTAAACCGTGAGTGTCTTCGTCAATCATTAACGTCGGACCTTTGTCACAGTTACCTAGGCAGCAAATTGGCAATAAAGTAAAGCGACCATCTGCAGTCGTTTGACCAAATGAAATGCCTAATTCACGCTGGAATGCTTCAGCAAGTGTTTCCGCACCCATCAAGAAACAAGCAATCGAGTCACATAATAAAATTACGTGGCGACCAACTGGTTGACGGTAAATACGGTTATAGAAAGTAGCAACACCTTCTAAGTCTGCAAGGCTCATGCTAAGCAATTGAGCAATAGCATTCATCTGTGCATCATCTACCCAGCCATTACGGCGTTGTACACACTTCAGCGCATCAAGACATGCTGCGCGTGGGTACGGATAGTGACCAATGTGATGTTCGATATCGTGGATTTCTTCCGCAGTTAAAATCCCTTCAACGTTCACACGTGGTTTTTTGTCAGTCAAAATCATCATAATGCGATTACCCCTTAGCGATCCACGTCAGCCATTACGACGTCAATTGTCGCTAAATAAATGATTAAGTCAGACATTAAGCTGCCGTTAATCACAGAAGGCATTTGCTGTAAGTGCGTGAAGGTTGGTGTACGGATACGTGTACGGTAACTCATCGTTGACTTGTCTGAAGTCAAGTAGTAGTTCGACGCACCTTTTACCACTTCCGCCATTACAGAGCTTTCGCCTGCTGGCATTACAGGACCCCATGACACGCTCAAGAAGTGCGTAATCAATGTTTCGATGTCTTGTAAAGTTTTATCTTTTGGTGGTGGAACAGCCAATGGATGGTCTGCTTTGTATGCACCAGAAGGCATGTTGTCTAAACATTGTTTGATGATTTTCAGTGATTCTTCAATTTCACGGAAGTGAACAAGAACACGTGCATAAGCATCGCCTTCGTACTCTAAAGGCACATCGAAGTCGTAGTTTTCGTAGCCGCTATAAGGACGGTATTTACGAACGTCGAAATCAATACCTGTAGCACGTAGACCTGTACCTGTTACACCCCAAGCCAATGCTGATTTTGCATCATACTGAGCAACATTACGGGTACGACCGATAAACACTGAGTTTTTCAGTGCCGCAGTGTAGTACTCGTTCATACGCTTCGGCATCCAATCTAGGATTTCGCGAATGAGGTGCTGCCAGTTGTTTGGCAAGTCGTGCGCTGTACCACCGATACGGAACCATGCTGGGTGCATACGGTAACCCGTGATCGCTTCGATCGCGTCATAGATTTTTTGACGGTCAGCGAACATATAGAATACTGGGGTCATACCGCCGGCATCCTGAATCGCAGTACCAATGAACAATAAGTGGTTATTGATACGGAACAATTCAGACATCATGACACGGATACATTGTGCACGATCAGGAACCGTAATCCCTGCCATTTGCTCTACGCCAAGAACGTAAGGCATGTTTTGCGCACAACCACCTAAGTAGTCAACACGGTCTGTATACGGAATGAATGAGTGCCATGTTTGACGCTCAGCCATTTTTTCCACACCACGGTGGTGATAGCCAATGTCAGGTACACAGTCTTTCACTTCTTCACCGTCCAACTGCAAGATCACACGGAAGGCACCGTGCGCAGATGGATGGTTGGGACCCAAGTTTAGGAACATGAAGTCTTCATCATCGTTCCCACGCTTCATACCCCAATCTTCAGGTACGAAACGAAGATGTTCTTGTTCGTAATCCTGTTTCGCTTGGTTTTGGCGATAAGGCGTGTATTCAGTCGCACGCGCAGAATATTCTTTACGTAACGGGTGACCTTCCCAATATGTTGGCAACAAGATACGACGGAGCATTGGATGCCCTTCGAAGTTGATACCGAACATGTCGTAAGCTTCACGTTCGTACCAGTTGGCATTAGGCCAAATATTCGTTGCCGTTGGAATGTTTACATCATTCTCAGCTAATGCAACCTTGATACGAATATCACTGTTACGCTCTAACGATAACAAGTGATAGAACACAGTGAAGTCAGATGCAGGCAGACCATCGCGGTGTGTACGTAAACGCTCATCAACCGCAGACAAGTCAAACAGCATCACGTATGGACGTGACACCGTACGCAAGAACATTAAAACTTCTTGTACACGTGCGCGCTCAACCCAGACTGTTGGAAAGTCTTCAAAAGTCGTTTGCACGTAGAAGTTCTCACCAAATTTGGTTTTGAGCTCTTCTACAATTGCAAATGCAGGGCGGGAATCAACTGGAGTTGATTCTGGCATAGCAATGTCAGTTTCAGCCATTGGCTTGGCTTCCTATTTAATACAAATTCAGTCAATCAAAACGACAATTACACCCAGTCCGGGTGTATCAATATTTCGTCGCAGTGATTATTTAATTTCATCCATTGAGCGTAAGTTTTTCACTGCAATACGCTGTGCGTTCTTACGGTCACGTTCTGGCATCATCTTTGGCTTATACACTGGCTTAAGATCATCACCAATCACGGCCGATAAAGGACGGCGCTCAAGTTGAATCTGGTCTTGCAATAACATCAATGCCTGAATTAAAGCTTCAGGACGTGGTGGGCAACCCGGGATATACACATCGACAGGGATGATTTTATCCACACCTTGTACAACTGAATAAATGTCGTACATACCACCAGAGTTTGCACATGCGCCCATTGAGATTACCCATTTAGGCTCAAGCATTTGCTCGTACAAACGTTGAATTACAGGCGCCATTTTCATGAAGCATGTACCTGCAACAATCATCAAGTCAGCCTGACGTGGTGAAGCACGAATAACCTCGGCACCGAAACGTGACAAGTCATGCACGCCTGTTAAAGTCGTTGCATACTCTACGTAGCAGCAAGATGTACCAAAGTTGAACGGCCAAACTGAGTTTTTACGACCCCAGTTTACTGCTGTATGTGCAACATCCTCTAAACGAGTCATGAACACATTTTTATTCACTTCTTCTTCAAGCGGATCGGTAACGATTTGACGCTCTTGAAGTGGATATTGATCAGCATCCGGATTCGCACGGGTTAATGTATATTTCATCCCGTCTTACTCCTTGTCAGATGATGCAGTCGGTGACTTAGATTTCACACGACCAGATGATTGCGCTGGAATTTGACCTGTAGGGTCCATAACCAACTCTTCAATAGAGTTAAAGCGTGTGATTTCTGCGATGTCCATATTTGGTGAACCAATTTTCAACGCTTTACCTGCAGCTTTACGCTTATCAGAAGGCGCCCAATCTAATGCACCTACTTTTACCGCGTAAATTAAAGCAATCAATAAATCGACCACAAAAATAACCACGGTTGTAAAACCAAACCAGCCTGCTTCACGAACAGAAGTAGACCATGCATAAAGATAAAGTGCTTCGATATCAAACACGACGAAGAAAATTGCAACTAAATAGAATTTCGCAGACAAGCGAATACGTGCACCACCAGCACCTACTACACCTGACTCAAACTGCTCTTGCTTAGCACGACCCCATGATTTACCCCCAAGGAGTAAAGGGACGGTCAGCATAAAGACGCAAAGGAATGTAACGCCGATCACGAAGGCAATAATTGCCCAATCGTATGGAGTAATGGCACTCATGCGGGGATAACTCCTGGCAGGCCTATTTATTAACAAAGAATGTATGTATTGGCCTTCAAATACACCAAACACAAAATTAATCCCGCCAATTGTACCTGATTGAGGAGGCTTCTTGCTAGCTTATCGGTATTCGTCTTTAGGATGATTTTTTAATCATTTCAGCATTTAAATTGGGTTTACTCCCTTAAAATTAGGATTAATCGCTTAATTAGATTAGATTGCATTTTTTTATTAATTATTACATTTATGTGATTTTATCAGAAAATTATGACTGTTCAGTTTCATCAACAAACCCTTCATTTCTCAGCATACACATTCAAATTGCCGTATTTTTATCAACTGCGTCATTTATTAAATAAATACTCCCCCACCTCAACTTTGTTGTTTCTTTATTCACTTCTTCTGATTTTGGTCTTTTCTTCAACTGAAAACTGAACCGTATTGAGTCTATGTAAAAAGACCTTTTTTTAGCTTCTTGTGGCTTTTTTGCAATTCTTTGACACGACCTATAAAGAGTGTGATATTTGTAGTTAAAACACAAAAAGCAATCACAACGGAGAGACAATAATGACTTTAGAATTTACGCATAAACCTGATTATTTTCTATCTGCGCAATTGGTGATTCACCATATTAAAAACTACTTAGATAAGCATCCTGATGCTCAAAATGCCATTTTTGATTTACGCGATATCTATGAGTTATTACGTCAAGATTTAGCTTCTGCAACCACCAACCTTAGCGGGATTATGAATATTGTAGATGAATATAAAATTGAGACCCTAAACGGCGACCAAAAACTCATTAGCAATTATTCTATCGATGCTAAAAACAACTCTTTACTCATCGATTTCAATGCAGATGCCCTTGCTGCTCTGAAAAATGGCAAACCCATTATTGAACCTGATGCAACGATTACCGAATAAGTAAAAACCTGATAAAAAAAGCCATTCAAATTGAATGGCTTTTTTTATGTATCATTCGCCAAATGCAGCTGAGGTAGATTTATTAGGCTGCTTAGCTTTCATTGGCACTCAGCTCTTTACCATCTAGCTTCGGTTTATTTTTCTTAAAACGTGTCGCAGGCCATGTCATGGTAAAACGCGCCCCGCCCAATGTTGGACTTTCATCAATCCCAACTGTTCCACCAAACCAGTAAGCAATACGGCTGACAATCGATAAACCTAAACCATAGCCCCCTGAAGCACGGGTACGACTATCATCTAAGCGTGCAAAGGCATCAAAAATACGCTTACGATCCTCTTCCGGAATACCAGGGCCATCATCTTCAACACAGATATAGGCCATGCCTTCATCATTCACACCACCACTGATCAGCACTTTATCATCACAATAACGCACTGCGTTGCCCACTAAGTTTTGTACAACGCGATGTAAATAGCGACGCTCGGTTTCCACAATCACCCCAATCGGTGGTGCTTGCAATTCCAAAGTTTTCCCAGTCTTTAAGGCTTCGGTTTCAATCAAGACCTGATCTAAAACTTCAAACAAGCTGACATCTTCAAACTCTAAAGATGGCATGCCTTGTTCGAGCTTGGCATAAGTCATGATTTCATCAATTAAGGTATTGAGGGCTTCGATATCTTTGTCGATTTGTTCAACTTGCTGCTGACGGTAGTCATAGTCATCTTCATCCGCCATCATTTCTACACCAAAGCGAATCCGCGCCACAGGTGTTCGCAGCTCATGCGATACCGCGCGCATCAACTCACGCTGTGCTTCAATTAAACGCTCAATATGATCTGACATCGAGTTATAACTCGATGCTAAAGTACCAAATTCATCGGTACTTTCGACAGGCAGACGTACAGATAAGTCCCCGCCCTTCATTTTATTTAACGCATAATTTACAGCACGTAACTTACGTTGCATCGGCACCAATAGACCATAAACACCCAAGCTCAAGACAAATAAGCTTAGTAGCGTAATACCGGCTGCCAACTGGAAAGGCATCCAATTAAATAATGGTACCGGCCCCATGACCAAGACTTCTGAAGTTGAACTTGGAATTGGCGATACAATCGAAATGGTCGTGCCGCGCTCCGTCGCACTGTCACGATACAAAATAATGCTGTGATCTAAGCGTAATCGGCCGATTTGCTCAGAATCTAAAGGTAAACTCTGAACATTTTGAATTGAAATTGGATATGAAAAATGATGCTGAATTTTTTCAAGATATTGTTTTTCTTGACCTGGGTAATAAACCAAATAATCCAGTATAAAGACAGGCAACGCCTTCATTTGGCGTTCTGAAATATTATCGGCTTTGATATACAGCAGATGCGCAGGGTCATCTTTTAAGCCAATAATAATATAGGCTGCCGTAGTTTGTGCATCCCAACGCACTACAGCTTTACGCTCTTCTATACGTTTTGTTTCCGCTCGGGTTAAATCAACCTGATTAGCTTTTACATAATAAATAGGCAACTCAAGTAGATCAGATGCATCTGACACCCAATCTGACTTTTGTTGTTCATTTGGCTGACGTGCAATACCTTCACTTATAATGAAAGCCAAACCGTCAGTAAGCGATTCACGATATTCTTGCGCGCGCTGGTAGTTTATGATTTGCACCAGCAAATAGCCAAATGTAGCGACTAAAAAGACTAAAATCAGTAGCCCCGCATAAACGCGCAAAAATATACTGTGTTTAAACACGTAAAAGTGTCCTACTTTGCCAAACTAAGGGACGGTATTTTACATTAAATGCCGTTGGTTTCTTTTACGAATAAATAACCTTTACTACGTACGGTCTTAATGCGTTTCGGGTTTTCTGGATCATCACCAATTTTTGGACGAATTCGCGAGATACGCACGTCAATTGAACGGTCTTGACCATCGTATTCAATACCACGCAGACGCTCAAAAATATCTTCACGAGAAAGAATGCGACCCGCATTAGATGCCAACAACCATAAAAGGTCATATTCTGCACTGGTAAAGTCAACCAACTCATTATTGAGTGTGACAGAACGACCACCATTATCAATTACAAGATCATCAAATTCGATGCGCTGTGCAACTTCATCTTCTGGTGCTTTGTCTGTACGACGTAATAATGCACGAATACGCGCAAGTAAAACGCGAGGTTGAACAGGTTTTGCAACATAATCATCTGCACCCATTTCTAGACCCAACACTTGGTCCATGTCTTCGGTACGTGCAGTCAACATTAAAATTGGTTGATGGTAGTGTGGACGAACTTCACGACAAATGGTTAAACCATCGGCACCCGGAAGCATCACGTCGAGTAATACCATATCTGGTTGTTCAGCGATAATACGGCGAATCGCACGATTACCGTCTGGTTCTACCCCAACTTCAAGTCCGTTACGGATTAAGTATTCTTGAGTTAAACGAGCAAGACGCTCATCGTCTTCAACAATTAAAATTTTAGGTAACTTTTCTTCTTGGCTCATTGATTGCCCCTTATTTGATTGGGCGTATCCTATTTGAAATCCGATAGATACGCTTAAACATAGTTTGCAATATACACACGTTTACATTGTAAACAAGATGGCATTCACCAAACTGATACATCAATATCGTATTTTGTAATAAATTTTAACCTGCTACATTTTTGCAGCCGTATTTACCAATCATTTCCATGCCCTATTGCTCACAATACCAACAATTATAAATTTGGATACATTTTCATCGAATAAAAACTGACTGATTAATTCACAACTTTTTAGGCTTTCTGAAGTTATCCACAATGTTATCTATAAGCACTCTTTTTCGAGTTTGCTATGCTATGCCCTTGTCGGATAAGGCATATATAACAAAGATAAAAAATAGGGATTTTTTGAGATGGATTTCTGCCAGAAATGTTCAAAGCATTTAGTAAAATGTCAATATTGATATACCCTGAATTTTCCCGTATCTTGTGTTCAATAAATTTTTAAACCACTAGGTCTTGTGTTTAAACCTCAAACACTGTGGCATAAAAATTGCCCAGTTCAAACGGTCCTAACATAAAAATAGATGACAAATGGAGCTATGCTAGCATGAGCGTAACGAATTCAACCCCTGGTCAAATTCAGGTGATTAAACGCACCGGTGACGTTGCACCTTTTGATGCAGAAAAAATCTCTGTGGCGATTGGTAAAGCGTTCTTGGCCGTTGAAGGCCAGCAAAGCGCTGACTCCAGTCGTATTCATGACCGTATCTCTCAATTAACTGAGATGGTACTGAATACCTTTAACCGTCGTTTACCTTCTGGCGGTACCATTCATATTGAAGAAATTCAGGATCAGGTTGAACTTGCGCTTATGCGTACAGGTGAGCAAAAAGTTGCTCGCTCTTACGTGATTTACCGCGAACAACGTGCTGAAGCTCGTAAACAAACTGGTGCTCACCACCACCCTACTTTACAAGTGACGGGTTCAAACGGTCAGCTTAAACCGCTTGATCTTGGCGCGCTTGAGGCAAATATTGTCAAAGCAGCTGAAGGTTTAGAAGGCATCGATGTTCAAGCGATTATCGATGAGACTGTGAAAAACCTATATAATGGCGTAAAAGAGTCAGACATCTCAACGACCATGATGATGGCTACTCGTACACGTATCGAACAAGAGCCAAACTATACATACGTGACTGCGCGTTTATTGCGTAACGACCTTGTTGCTACAGGGTTAGAGTTCTTAGGTTTAGATACTGACACGAACGAAGGCGACGCTTTAGAAACTTTCTTGAAGAAAGGTATCGAACTTGATCTTCTTTCTCCAGAACTTCTTAACTTTGACCTTGCAAAATTGGCTGCTGCGATTCAACCAGAACGCTCAAACCAATTTACTTATTTAGGTCTACAAACCTTATTTGACCGTTACTTCATCCACTCAGATGGCGTACGTTTCGAATTACCACAATTATTCTTCATGCGTGTTTCAATGGGTCTTTCATTGAACGAAGACAACCGTGAAGCACGTGCAATCGAATTCTATAACTTATTGTCTAGCTTCGATTACATGGCGTCTACGCCTACTCTATTTAACTCGGGTACTTTACGTCCACAGTTATCTAGCTGTTACTTAACAACGATTTCAGATGACCTTTACAACATTTATGGCGCAATGCGTGATAACGCAATGTTGTCTAAATGGGCGGGTGGTTTAGGTAATGACTGGACGCCAGTTCGTGCGCTTAACTCGTACATCAAAGGTACAAATGGTAAGTCACAAGGTGTTGTACCGTTCCTTAAAGTTGCCAACGATACTGCCGTTGCAGTCAACCAGGGTGGTAAACGTAAAGGTGCAGTATGTGCATACCTTGAAACATGGCACTTGGACATCGAAGAATTCCTAGAGCTTCGTAAGAACACAGGTGATGACCGTCGTCGTACACACGACATGAACACAGCGAACTGGGTTCCAGATTTGTTTATGCAACGTGTATTCGAAGATGCTGAATGGACTCTGTTCACACCATCTGAAACACCTGACTTGCATGACCTAACAGGTGCAGAATTTGCTGAACGCTATGCTTACTACGAAGGCATTGCGAAAGAAACCAACATGCTACATAAGAAAGTCCGTGCGAAAGACTTATGGCGCAAAATGTTGTCTATGTTGTTTGAAACTGGTCACCCTTGGATCACATTCAAAGACGTATGTAACTTACGTTCACCACAACAACACGTTGGTGTAGTTCACTCTTCTAACTTGTGTACAGAAATTACGCTGAACACTAACGAAGATGAAATCGCAGTATGTAACTTAGGTTCAATTAACCTTGTACAACACGTTCAAGGCGGTGTGTTAGATCGTGAAAAGCTTGCTCGTACAGTTAAAACTGCTGTTCGTATGCTCGACAACGTGATTGACATCAACTACTACGCTGTTCCTCAAGCTCGTAACTCGAACTTGAAACACCGTCCAGTGGGTATGGGTATCATGGGCTTCCAAGATGCTTTATACGAAATGAAATTGGCTTATGGTTCTGATGCTGCGGTTGAGTTCGCTGATGAATCTATGGAAGTGATTTCTTACTACGCGATTCAAACATCTAGCGACTTGGCACTTGAACGTGGTACTTACGAGACATTTAAAGGTTCACTTTGGGATCAAGGTATCTTGCCAATTGACTCTTTAGATATCGTACAAAAAGCACGTCCTGACCGTATGTTCGAAGTTGACCGTACAACACGTTTGGACTGGGATACTTTACGTACTAAAGTTCAAAAAGACGGTATGCGTAACTCAAACGTGATGGCGATTGCACCAACTGCAACCATTTCGAACATTTGTGGCGTATCACAGTCAATCGAACCAACATTCCAAAACCTGTATGTGAAATCTAACCTTTCTGGTGAATTCACAGTGATCAACCCGTACCTAGTGCGTGCGTTAAAAGATCGCGGTCTTTGGGATTCTGTAATGGTGAACGACCTGAAACACTTCGAAGGTTCGGTTCAAAAAATCGCACGTATTCCTGAAGAGCTTAAAGCAATCTTCGCGACTGCGTTCGAAGTTGAGCCACGTTGGATTGTTGATGCTGCATCACGTCGTCAAAAATGGATCGACCAAGCTCAGTCTCTTAACCTTTACATCTCTGGTGCAAACGGTAAGAAACTCGACATGACGTACAAAATGGCATGGTTACGTGGTCTAAAAACTACTTACTACCTACGTGCATTAGGTGCGACTTCTGCTGAGAAATCAACCATTAACACTGGCGCATTGAACGCGGTTAAGCCTGCTACTGTTGCAGCACCTGTAACTGCTGTTGCGAAAGAAGAACCTAAAGCTGAAGTTGCTGCTGAAGAAGAAGGTTTTGGTCAAGCAGCTCCAGTGCCAATGGCATGTTCAATTGACAACCCTGATTGTGAAGCTTGTCAATAATCTGACAGGTTTTAATCCCCCTAAATCCCCCTTTGTAAAGGGGGACTTCCTAAAACCCTTTTGGATTCAAGGAAGCCCCTCTTTTTTTAAAGAGGGGTTTGGGGAGATTTAAAAAATTAAAAATAAATAAAGGACACCACCATGCCACATATGACGCATAACTATCAGTTAGGGCTTATCGCCTTGGTGGTTTCCTTTATTTTGACTTTTTATGTCCCGATCGCCTATTTCTGGTTCAAGGCATATAAATCGCGTAATCAAAATAAGTAGTTTTATAGACAGAATTACTTCTTTTGATAATGTAGAAATACACAATCAAACCTAGATCAAAGATTATGAAAGATAGAAAGTAATTGGAGATTTAGAAAGGATTTGGGAAAAATGTTGGGGATACTGCAATATCCCCTCCATCAATCTCAGATAACCGAGAACTCGGTTGGCTGAAAACTTTCTTAGTAGAAAGTAACGAAATCTTCGTTCACTTTGAGTTTTGAGTCAACTGTTAATTTTCACCTTAAAACTAAAGCTTTGTTTTTAGGAGTTTTAAAAATGAAAGCAAACAAACAGTCCAACTCAATCATTGTGAAAGGAGCTTTATATGAGCCAATGGTGCTTAAGTTACGATTTAAAAAATAAACCACGTTCAAATTATTCTAAGATTTATCAAACTCTTGGACTATATGAACACCAAAGATTACAAAAGTCGATTTGGTTATTAAATACCACTAAATCTTCTGATGAAATCATGAATGATTTTAGGCATTGCGTTGATCATGATGACCGTTTTGCGGTTTTCCCAATTGACCAAAATTTATTAAACATATTAAAGGAGTAAATACCCCGCCCATTTATTAATCATAATAAATGGTTTTGAAATAGGGAGAGGTTTATAATCTCTTCTCTATTTCAAAATGGGGTTCATTGCTTTTTAAATAAAGTGAGGAGAATCCCATGTCTATCCTAAGTTGGGACGATTTCGAAGATGATGAACCGAAACAAGCTGCACAAGCTCACCAGCCTGCGCCCGTCGAACCGCAAAAAACGACTGATTCGCAAGTGGTATCTAATGCACAGCACTCATCGCCGAATTTGGCAGCTGCACAACCCGCTCGAACCAGTACAAATCGACCAACAGATCCAACCGATCCGTTGGCAAGAGCATCTAACGCTCTAGAAAATCTAGACGTTGCACCTGGCTTAGAAGAGCTAGAAATGGGTGCTCAGCGTGTTCAAGTTGACGATAAAGCGATGATCAACTGCCGCGCTGACTTAAACCAACTTGTACCGTTTAAATACGAATGGGCTTGGCAAAAATATCTAGACGGTTGTGCAAACCACTGGATGCCGCAAGAAGTGAACATGAACCATGACATCGCACTTTGGAAGTCTGAAAATGGCTTAACCGAAGATGAGCGTACCATTGTTATGCGTTCTTTAGGTTTCTTCTCGACTGCGGATTCTTTGGTTGCAAACAACTTGGTTCTTGCAATCTACCGTCACATTACCAACCCTGAATGCCGTCAGTACATTTTACGTCAATCATTTGAAGAAGCGATTCACACGCACGCTTACCAATACTGTATCGAATCTTTAGGCATGGACGAAGGCGAAGTCTTCAACATGTACCGTGAAATTCCTTCAGTGGCTCGTAAAGCGGCATGGGGCCTAAAATATACACAATCTTTAAGTGATCCTACTTTCAAAACAGGTACACCTGAAAACGACCAAATCTTGCTTCGCAACTTGATCGCGTTCTACTGCGTACTTGAAGGTATCTTCTTCTACTGTGGTTTCAGCCAAATCTTGTCTATGGGTCGTCGTAACAAGATGAATGGTGTTGCTGAGCAATTCCAATACATCTTACGTGATGAATCTATGCACTTGAACTTTGGTATCGACATGATCAACCAAATCAAGATCGAGAACCCTCACCTATGGACTGCTGAGTTCCAAGAAGAAATCATTCAAATGATTCTTGAAGGTACAATGCTTGAAATCGAATATGCACGTGACACTATGCCACGCGGTGTATTGGGTATGAATGCAGGCATGATGGAAGAATACTTGAAGTTCATCTGTAACCGTCGTTTGAGCCAATTAGGCTTACCTGAACAATTTGCTGGTGTGAATAACCCATTCCAGTGGATGTCAGAAATGATGGACTTACGTAAAGAGAAGAACTTCTTTGAAACTCGCGTAACGGATTACCAAACTGGTGGCGCGTTAAGCTGGTAATAAATTTTTCAGCAAAATATCAAAAGCGGAACCAAGTGTTCCGCTTTTTTTATGAAGAATTTCATTCACCCAAGCAAATCTATGCATTTAATTTAATTCATATTCTGCTAATATAAAACGGTATAAAAATACATCAATTAATAAAAATCACATAATAAAAGAGGACAGAATGAAAGGTCAGATTTTAGATTATTCAGTACAAACCAATTCAGGCATTATCAGTGGAGATGATCAAAACCGTTATGAGTTTACAGGTGCAGAATGGCGTGGCCAAAACTCACCTAAACGCGGCGATCATGTAGATTTCGATATCAGTCCAGAAGGTCAAGCTGTTCAAGTATTCAATGCACTTGGCAGCAGTAATCCTATTCAACAAATTTCACAGCAACTCGATAAAATTTCAAACCAAGACCAAGCTGAATCAAAATTCAACATGATTGATTGGTTTGTCAAATGTCTAAAAAATTATGCCAACTTTACTGGACGTGCACGCCGTAAAGAATATTGGTTTTTTGTATTGGTCTATCTTATCGCAATGATTATTACTCTGATTGTCGATTCAGTGCTTAGAACCAAAGGAATATTCACTGGTATTTTCATCTTAGCAATGGTTATTCCGTCCCTTTCCGTTGCAGTACGTCGTTTACATGATATTAATAAATCTGGTTGGTATTGGTTAATACAAATGATTCCGCTCGTTGGACCAATTCTGGTTCTAATTTGGCTTGCAACAGAAACCAAACCTGAAGTAAACCAATGGGGACAACCTGCCAAATAAATAAAAAATCGTGGCTACTATTTATGTAGCCACCCTATCTACAGCACATTAACTCAGGAAAAATATGAAAGGACAAATACTAGATTTTTCGATTCAAACTAATACTGGGGTGATTAGTGCTGAAGATGGAAAACACTATCAATTTGCTGGTCATGAATGGCGCGGTCAAAGACCACCTACACGTGGAGAACAGGTTGATTTTGCTTTGGATGAAAGTGGGCAAGCGATTCAAGTCTATATTGCATTACGCCAACAAAGTTTTTCCACGAATACGCGAGCAAACTACAGTGAAGAAGAGGAAAACTATGACTTTTTCGCGTGGTCATTCAAACCACTGAAAAAGTTTGCTGAATTTGAAGGACGTGCTCGACGTAAAGAGTTCTGGTTCTTTTGGCTATTTTGTATATTGGTCACTATACTTGCCTCTATTTGCGATTTCGTTATTGGCAGTGAACCTTGGCTAGAAAATATTACCAATATCGTTTTACTTATTCCTAGCTTAGCTGTTGGCGCACGTCGACTACATGACACGGGACGTTCAGGTTGGTGGCAACTTTTAATGCTCACAATCATTGGGATCATCCCACTGATTATATGGTGGGCTACAGACACCAAAGCCGAGAACAACCAATGGGGTCAACCCGCTAGAGATCTGCAACAATAAAATAAGGCGCACAATGCGCCTTATCTTTTAACAAAAAACTTTAGCCATATTTACGCGCAAAATCTTCATCTGAAGTGCATAGATAAATAATAAATTCAATAAAAGCAACAATGGATGGAATAAAGGTCCAACAGAATAGCAGATACACAATCCCCCATCCAATACGACCCAAATAGAATTTATGTATACCAAATCCACCAAGGAAGAATGCTAAGAGTGCAGCAACAATACGACTCTTTTGACCGTATTGCGTGCCTAAAGCATTCGGCACAGCGACTAAGTAAATATCGGTTGCGTAACCCAATCCACTTGTCTCAAAATCAACAAATTGTCCACGAGCAGGAACAGTTTGCCCTTTCCAATCGCTTCCAGAAAATTGATAACGATTCTGATCATCTCCGCTGATGATGCCTGTATTATTTTGAACAGAAAAATCTAGTATTTGCCCTTTCATATAATCCTCTATGTTTTATCTTTATTTGATGATTCTTGGACGTTATTTTCATCAGCAATATAACGAATTATTGATGAATATCATATCATTAACTTATCTTGCCAAATAGCATTTTGTAAACATCAATCTCAATGCATATACCACTGCCATCGCAAATATTGCATAACCCGCAGGAGTAATAAACAACGGAATACACAAAACAATCACCACGGTTAAAGGATATAAAAGTTTTCTAAAGCCACTTTGATGATGCAATTCATGGAGTAAATATAAACTTGTCGTATAAATCACGAGGCTGATCGCCACAAAGTAGCTTTCTTTTTCAGAACTAATCAGTACCTCATGCGAAACCACATCGACTGCGGCAGCTAAACTAGCACCAATCGCCGCAATACTAATAAAGACAAAGAAATGTCCATAACCCCAAGTAAATGTCATTTTTCGGCTATTTAAACGCTCTGCAATACTGGTATCAAAATAAGACCATCACATGGTGAACATCATCATCAGACCGCCTACCATCAAAAAGATCAGTTCAGTACTAAAACGCTGATTTGTTAATGCATCAGTCATCGCAATCGAACAGCCGACAATAGATTCGCCTAAAACGATAATGGTGAGCAGTGAATATCGCTCTGCAATATGATGCGCATGCCACGGTGTACGGCTTGCAGCTTCTGCAAAAACTGGCACAGACAGTTCAGCAATTGCGAGCAAAATGAAAAGATAAACGGTGAAATGCAGCGGTGAAAAATGAAAGAACAGCCACCCCACTTGCACCAGTATGATGCCAAAAGCATAGCGTAATGCTGTTTTCCGACGGGACAGATCATGCTTTGCAACGCGAAACCACTGCGTAACTAAGCCCAGACGCATAATGGCATAACCAATCACAATCACATCAAAATCTTGCTTTTGAAAAGCGCTTGGAATACCTGCAGCAATGACCAAAGAACCAATGATCTGTACGAAAGTTAAGATTCGATAGAGCGCATCATCATTATCATACGCCGAAGCAAACCAACTAAAGTTCATCCACGCCCACCACAAGGCAAAAAACACCATGCCATACAGCGTTAAACCCTGAGCCAAATGATTTTCAACAATGGCATGATGCAGTTGCTGCCCTGCTGTTGCGATCGCAACGACAAAGATCAAGTCAAAAAGCAATTCTAAAGAGGTCGCGACACGATGATGCTCATGTGGATCACGTGGGTGCAAAGGTTTGAGCCACTGACTAGGGAATAAAAATGATTTGGACATAGCATTCAGCTTTATTGTTTTCTGTCTGAATTTTTTCAAAAGCCTGAAACAGTTACAAGATCGATTACATAAATCAGATGAGAAACAGTTTTCTAGAAAAAGGATAATGGCTTTAAAAACACACTTAAGATTTAGATATTTCAATTGTAGAAGTTAAAAATTCAAAGTGACAAAACTGCGAAAGACGTTTTAAGATAAAAACTCGATAGATCGATGTGTTTTTTATATCTCAGCTATATTTTTCTCTAAATTTTAATGACATACTGCTATCCACTAAAATAATAATGAAACCTAAAAGTAATGTTAGAAGAAAAATTAGCGTCTTTTCCTGACGCAGTTTGGGTACAGATTCATTATGATCAAATGCAAGTTTTAACGCGTGATCATCAAATTGTAGCTGAACAAAACTGCCCTCTGGCTTTTATAGAACGTGGAAGTTTTGTCCGAAACTATCATGTTGCAGAACAGTGCTTCAACCAACTCATACAACAGATCCACTTCAAGTGGTATGAGTTTGGACAGCCGGTTATTTTTATTCAGTTAAAAGAACGCTTAAGTGAAGAAGTCAGCGCACTCGAGCTACAAGCCATTCAAGAAATGGCTCTAAGCGCAAATGCACATTTTGTATTTGTTTACGACAAACATGGTATCGCACTCGAAGCAGAAACCATCAAAAATGATGAGTCTCCTTTGCTCAAATGGCTTTTCTGTGGGGTGATCTTGCTCATTTTGCTGATTATCTTTAAATAATCAGCATCATTCATTAGGTTCGGTGCAACTACGACACTTTCTGCTGCTGCAATTGCTCAATACTCGAAATCAAATCGTTAAAACCGTCAATTACTAGCGCTGGTGCAGCCATTTGAATTTCTTCTGTACTACCATAACCATAGCTCACAGCAATACTCGGCACAGCATTACGGCGCGCGCCTAAAATATCGTACTCACGGTCTCCCACCATCACACATTCCTTCGCATCCAACTGTTCTTGCTGCAAAATGTATTCAATTAAATCGCCTTTGTTGGTTCGCTCACCGTTCAGTTCACTGCCATAGATCACAGTAAAATATTTTGCCAAATCAAAATGTTCTAAAATTTGGCGGGCATAGACCGTCGGCTTTGCTGTAGCGACGTACAAGTGAAAGCCTTGCTGTTGTAAAGTTGCTAGAGTGTCGGCAACCGCAGGATACACTTTATTTTCAAATAAGCCCGTAACGGCAAAGCGCTCGCGATAACCAAGTAAAGCCTGATCTGCAAGTACATTATGCATATCGACATTGAGGATTTTGGCCAAAGAGGCTTTCAAAGGTGGTCCAATGATCCAATCGATATTGGTCTCATCCGAAATAGGATGTCCAATTTTCGCCAGTCCATAGCGTGCTGAAGTGGTAATGCCAACTTTTGGATCTGTTAATGTTCCATCGAGATCGATCAATATATTCTTAATCACAGCTTTTACCTTATCCATTCACTTCTGCAAAAATACTATCGAGTGTTCGCTCAAAGTTGCCTATACTATCGCAAATTTTGTGTAATAAGGACATCATTGTGCGCCCTACTGTACTGTGCTTTTCAGGTCTTGACCCTTCAGGTGGTGCAGGACTGCAAGCGGACATTGAAGCCATTGGTCAAAGTGGCGCACATGCTGCCATTGCGTGTACAGCATTAACCGTTCAAAACTCACAACGAGTGTATTCGTTTGAAGCAACCTCTCGTGAGTTATTGCTGGCCCAAGCACATGCTGTCGTCGGTGACCTCCCTATTCGCTGTGTAAAATCAGGAATGCTAGGAACGACTGAAAATATCGCGGCTCTCGCTGAGTTTTTACGTGAACATCCCGAATATCATTATGTTCTCGACCCCGTTTTAGTTGCCAATAGTGGTGGCTCTTTGGGCGATCAAGCAACTTTGGTCAAAGCCTTTGCAGAACTAATTCCACTTGCCACTGTGCTTACACCCAATACCGTAGAATTACGTGCGCTCACAGGTGAAGAGGATATTTCTAAAGCAACTGCGCAACTTTTTGCGATGGGTGCTCAAGCGATATTAGTAAAAGGTGGGCATGAAAATACGCCTGACTATATTCAAAACTCGTTATATGTTCAGGGTGAATTAGTCTCTGAAACCCGTTGTCCACGACTGGATGGGGAATATCATGGTTCGGGCTGTTCATTGGCGAGTTTTATTGCAGGGCGTTTAGCCTTAGGTGATGAGCTCAAAACGGCTGTTCATCATGCCGAAACATGGTTATTTGGTGTGTTGAAAATCGCTGAATCACCGGTTGTCGGTGGACAAAAAATACCAAAACGTTTTTAAAGTACTCGGTTATTTATTTAAACCCCATAGAATAAACCGCTATATCATTTAAAGCCCTGAATATCAGGGCTTTTTCAAATTAAGAGTCGAGTTGAACGCGATAGACCAAGGTTGGAATTTCCCACGCACCACCAGCAAATCCTTTGCACTGTGTGGTTTTTGCCATATAGGTTTGGATAAAACGCTGACCATTCCATGACCACTCCCCCGTACTATGACAGTCGCCAATGCCTCGTCCACGTTGATTGGAGAAAATCTGCCCTTCGCTAAAACCACTTCCGGAAAAGGTCACGGATTGTTTGATTTGCTTTAAATTTCGATCCATCAGCCAATATCCATTACCACTGTTATATGCCCCACGCCAACATGGCACTTCGACCAAGGCATTTTTCCCATTGATTGGAAACACCACGACCCGATCATCCTCTAAGAAATTTGCATCAAAGAGTTGAGGACAATCTTCTACTGTCGTTTTCTTCTTTATCAATCCAAACAATTGTTTGGCTGTGGGCGCATTGACGGCATACCGTGTTTGTAAGCCCTTACTGTAATTTTGAATATTCACTTTCGGAATACTTTTCGGTTTGAGTACATTGGCCGAACTACTATTGGCTTTACGCAATAATGCCGAATTTGTCCCTATGCGCTTTTGAAAATCATCCATACGGAGTAAAACTGCACTAGCGCCCTGCACCGACAATAACCATGTTTTGTTGTTGCCTTTCCACACAATTGGTTGGTTGGCTTGTAAGGCTTGAATCAGTTTTTGAGTTTGAGCTGCACTTAACTGACCTTCCGCAGTTTTGGCATCAAGCTGCACAGTTCCCTGATTTTTACCTAAAATGTAAAGTTGAAGTGGTTGATTTGCCGCATTGAAGGTTTCAGGATCGAGTTTCACTCGTGCGCTGACTTGCGCTTGAGCTCCCGCAGCACGTTGTAATAACACAGAAATAGCGGGCTGATTGCCCTCCGCTTGATAACCTGCAACGCGACAAGTCCCCGTATTATCACAAGCGATTTCCCAATCCTTATGTGAAAAATAGTTTCCTTGAATTTGAGCTAAGCTCACACTACAACCCAATGCAGCAACGTAGCCTAATAGAAGTTGCCAGATGACATTATTTTTGTTCATGTCTTTGGCTCAAAATAATTATATTAGAACCATCTTAAAATGCTTTTCACTGAAACTCCAGTCTAAAAAGATCTGCTGCATCATTTGAAATTATGAAGACGAATCATTCAGTTGCTGTATCTCCTCACATTTTTTTCGCTTCACATTTTCATCACTGAGCGTATTCATCAAATCTGCCGCAAGGCCTTTTAACAGACTCATATCATCATCGGTCATTTGATTCGGCTGCCGATCTAAAACACAAAAACTTCCCAACGCGACCCCATTACGGTCTCTAAGTGCAACGCCTGCATAAAAGCGAATGCGGTTATGCATCAATTCAGGTAAATGCGCAAAGCGTGGGTCACGTTGTAGGTCTTCAATAATCAAGCGTTCATTTTGATACACCAAATGGCTGCAGATCGAGTCTTGCTTGGACTGGCGCACCTGCATCGGTTGCTCGGTAGCCTGAGCCAAAGGGCTACCTGGGGTATAGACCCAGTCTTGCTTGACCCAAGAGATTTGTGCATATTTCACATCGAAGGCTTGTCGGGCTTCTTCAATATATTGTTCATAGATCGGCAAATTCCGCTCATCCAAAACATCCAGTTCTTCTAATGCTTTTAAGCGCTGCACTTCAACGCTAGGATCAGGCTCATCCAACCAAGATTCCCCCTGCTTCAATTGAAAAGCTTCAATGGTTAATAACAAGTCATTCATATTATTGACCACAGCATCGACGGTGAAATTTTCTTTGATCGCATCTAATTGGGATATCTCATCACAGCTCCAAAGTGCAAAAATCAGTTTTTTATCCGGAAACTGTGCCTTAAAAACATGGCTTAGTAGGCGAATTTGAGCTTCTGGTGCCGTATGGAAAATCGAAATACATACGATCTGAATATCCTCTTGGATATCATCCATACTTTGATGCTGATTTTGAATCAATACGTCGCTAAATGCCTGAGCCTGAATACCACTTAAACTTAGCCCATGCGCCAACATAGCCGATACTTGAACATCAATTTCCCAACGTGCGCCGATACATAAAACCTCAGTTTTCTGATCCTCTTGTGCCACTGGATATGCCCGTTAAAAACTATGATTAAACAGCTTTAAGCCTTGATGTAAGCGTAGTCGATGCTCTGCACTAGCCTCGGTGTTGTGTCCGCTCGAAAAAATCCGTATGGCTGGAATCGCCACTTTGGCATAAAACGCATTGACCCGACGTGCCTTAATTTCATCCATGGCATCTTTCGGTAACTTTTCAGCAATAAAAGTCTGTGCAACATCCATGGCATCTTGCACATCATCAGCGACCAATCGCTGATAAAAGCGCTCATGCGGCGCCAATGCAGGTGTACTACCGATCAGGGTTTTAATTAAACCTAAGGATGGCACATAGCTCGAAAGCACCAATAAACACGCGGTTAAAGGCGTCGATAAAATTAAACCAATTGGCCCCCACACCGCCGTCCAAAACATGGCGGCAATAATAATGACTAAGGTCGAAAGTCCAGTACTTCCCCCATATAACCAAGGCTCAATAATATTATTACTGACCAATTCCAAGAGCAGGATTAAGCCGACTGTCCACAGCACCATATTCCATGTGGGATCTACCGCAAAAGCCAATGCAATGGGGAAAATCGCGGAAATCATCGGGCCGACATAGGGAACGAAGCGCATCACAATCGCCACCATTCCCCACATAATTGCTGCCGGAACCCCAATAAACCATAGTCCCAAGGCCATCGGAATACCGTAGGTCACATCGACCATCAGCTGCATACGTAAATATTTACCTATACGATTGGCCGCTTCATCTAAGGCGTCTGTTCCGATATTTAAATTTCCGCCCAGCAGCTTAAGGAACCGATCATGCAAATCTTTCCGATTAACCAAAATCAGAATCACAAACAAAAAAACAATACCCGCAGTTGCCAAAGGATTGAGTACCCGCTCACTCCAAGCCATGACTGCTTCAGCCGTGGTTTGTTGTTGCCCCACCACTTTCACTTGCTGCACTTTAGGATTTTTCTCTTCAGGCACCACATCATCTATCGAGTTTTCAACGGTATCTATGGTGGTTTTTGCGCCATCCCAAACACTTGGGCCGCGTGCAAATTGACGAATAGAATCCATTTTCTTTTGAATTGTGCCCTGATATTGCGGTAATTCTTGGCTTAATTGCCCCAGTTGATAACCCAAATATGAGGCTGCGCCGGACAAAATCGCCAAAGCCAAACCGACCACAATAAATATAGATGGCATCTGTGGTAGTCCCCAACCACGGAGTTTCATCACCAAAGGATCAACTAAAAAAGCCAATAAAATTGCGAGTGCCAATGGAATAAAAATATCTTTGCCAAGATATAAGGCGGCAATCAGCAAACTACCGATGATAAATCCTGCCGTGATTCGAATCACTTTATGTAAATCTGCAGGGGGCATTTGCTTCGATGCGTTCAGATCTTGCAAGCCTTGCTTTTGACCTGATGGTGATGATTCAAAATCTTGCGCTAATTTATTATTTTTATGATCCATTTTCTTATCCTGAACGATGGTCATTATTTTTTAATTTAGGCTGAAGTTTTAGAACTGCATACGAATTTCATGTAATGATTTGCAAAAAAAAACAGAGCGACATGGCTCTGTTTTCATACTGTGTTTTCAGATGAATTAAAAGATAATTACTTTACTTTGATGAGTCACAATATCCACGGGAACAGAAATATGTTGATGAACGATCTTCCATTGAGACTGCGTTTTTTTCATCCCAATGGTATTACGACACCACGAGATCCCCGGCGTCGGTATCCCGCTCTGATCATCAATTTTGGAATAACAGTGCAGAAAGGCAATATCAGGATCTGCATGGATGACCAATTCCCGCCTAAATACCTTTAAGCCTTCACGAAAATACTCCCGATAAAATTCCCACATTTTTTGATATGCCATTAAGCCACGCATTTCACAACTGGCATCAAAAAAGTACACATCTGCTGCGCAGGATTCAGCAATATTTTCAATTTTCAATTGGCAGATGACCTCATCCCAATTGGCTAAAAATTGCAGAATTTCGTCAGCGGCCTGTTGGTCACCAACTATTTTGATTTTATCTTGCATCTCTGGCACCTATTTATTTTATTTTTTATGAAGCATTGTTCTGGGCGGCGTTTGGAAGTTGAATTTTAACGATCTTCCAGCTCCAACCGCGGCGTTGCATACTAAATACGGTATATTTTTCTTCGCTTAGGCCTTGGAGCGGCACATACAGATCAAATCGATTCCAAGCGCTATAGCTGGCTTTGGGTTCAAGTGGCTGGCTTTGCTTTAAAGCAACAGCGGTTGCAGTTTCGTCATTTTTGGATAGTGTTGACGCATAAGGTTGTTCTGCGACCTTATTTTCAGCATGCGTGAATAGTTCAATCCCTGGGCTAATCATGCTCGGATTGGTCAGTTTGGTTATTTCTGGTAGTTGGATCGACTCTTTTAATGCTTTGCCTTGTAAAAGCAGCATGATACTGGTTGGATTGACCAGACTGTCGACTAGCGTTGCACTGAGGACTGTGCTGAGCTGCCCACCCCAAGACTGGGCAAATTCGGGTAAATGCTGTAGCCCAGTTTTCTGTTGAATGAGGTCTTCAACTTGTGGTTTTAGACTCGATTTGACTGCCGCAAAATCGATATATTGAGCAATTTTTTCAGGTTGATTGTGCTCATAGGCTTGACGTATTTGATACAACACCCAATACGGAGACGCAATCATCCAACCCATGACGATGATCAAAATCGTAATGAGCCCATAATACAAAATATGATTCTGCTTATTCATCGTTCACCACTCTAGCCAGTGAAGTTGTGGTACTTCCTTGTACCGTCAAATAAGCCTGATCTGATTGAATAGCGTCCAACCCAACAGCACTTATCTGAGAACCATATTGCTTTTGACCTAGTGATTTTGATGAGCCATCAGGGTTTATTCCCTTTCAACTATCTCTATCAGGTTATTGCAAATTTAAACTGTTAGATCTTTAATTTGGGTACTTGCACCATTGGTTTTAACTGATTCAATGCCTTTATCTCGCGATTGCTCACTGGCATAAAATTGGCTAGTTCCAATAATTTGATGGTTTGCCGCTTTCAAATTGAAATAAGGTTTGCCATTTTTGGCTGTCAGTCGTTCAAAACGGCTGTCATCTCCACTGTTCTTTTGTACAGACTCAATCCCGTTTTGTGCTGATGCTTTCGCTTTGTATAATTCACTCGTTAAAATGATTTCACCGTTACCCGCTTTTAAAACAAAACGGAACTGCTGATCATTAGAGTGACTGATCTCGTACCATCCCGACATAGGTTACCCCTTCATTTTCATTGTTTTATCTATTATTCGATCAGGATTTGTTGTTGGAAATTCAACCTGATCTACAGAATATAAATGAACTCGGTCACATTTTTCAATGTCTTTTTTGATCAGTATAAAGCTCAAAATTTAATCAAAAAGGGATTTTTTAATAAATAATTCCAATAAAAAATAATCCGACCGAAGTCAGATTTCATCATTTTTACAGCATGATGTATTTCAAAATATATGCGCGTTTCTGCATGTAATGAATGTCTTAAGAACTCACGATCTGCTTTGAATACGTCGCTTTATTCATTTCTAAAATTTCCACACAAAGTTGCACTTCTACTACTGAAGCTGTGACATGTTGTTTCAGCACGTCCAATAACAACAATGAAATTTGCTTTTGCACTTCGACCGTTCGACCCGTCAATAATGAAACTTTGGCATGCATATACGCATGTTGAGCGTGTTCATCCAAGCCCACAACAAAATCTTGTTGAGCGACAGCACGGCTCTTAATATCATTGATGGCACTCACATGACCCGATTCAAATAAGGCAGCGTTTAGCGCTTTAAGTAAAGGTCGAGCTTCGACGTCAAGGTTATTGGAATATTCCAAATGAATATGCGGCATAGTAAAGACATTTCAAACCTGTAATGCGTCTATTATGCAGGCTGAAAAGTAAAATCTATAGCGGATTAGATATCAATTTCATGTTTAAGTAGACATCCTAAGCCAAGTGTTGACTTCGCTTAGGATGCTTGAAGGTTGCTTTAGAGCGAACAAAAACGAAACTTAAACTTTTTTCACGTATTCAGATTTGAGTTTCATAGCCCCGATACCATCAATTTTACAGTCAATGTCATGACCATCTGTTGCATCAGCTAAAAGTCGAATATTTTTAACTTTGGTACCAACTTTCACCACTGACGATGAGCCTTTAATTTTAAGATCTTTCACCACAGTAACCGTGTCGCCATCGGCCAATACATTGCCATTGGCATCTTTAATCAGCACCTGTTCATCTGCAGCGCTTTCGCCTTCACGCCATTCGTGTGAGCATTCAGGACAAATCAGTAAGTCACCATCATTATAGGTATATTCAGAATTACATTGGGGACAATTGGGTAAAGACATAAAAGACCTCAAAAAAGATGGATGTAAAAATCCATAAAAACTTAATATAACATTTTTATGTATTTCATGAACTTAAAAACCATAAATATCGTATGGTTTAATCACCTTGTGAAGGTCGTAAATTTCACAACGCTACAGCACTTGAAGGTTTAAATTTTAGATATCTAATGAGGTGTTTAATATTAACGCTTTTAAGATATGCGCATGATTTTTATCCGTATGTTTAGCCGCTGTGAGTAAGGTTAGTGGCTCCTCTTTTTCCCATGCCCGTAGTTGTTCCAACTCGGCTTGATGTGGCTGTATTTCTTGCAAATAGCGCTGTTTAAACTCGTCCCATCGAGAAGCCATTGCCTCATCTTGATGATACCAACGACGTAAATCTGTAGATGGCGTCAATGCCTTCGGCCACAAATCTAGCTCTGCGCTCACTTTACTGATACCACGCGGCCACAAGCGATCGACCAAAATGCGTTTACCGTCGTCTGGGCTTATCTCATCATAAATACGTTTAATGTGTACAGTCATTAAGCCCTCCTTCGCCTATTTATAGTTTTTCGATCATTCTTCAGATTATTCATCGGGGATCGCTGGATTCACTAAAAAAGCCAGCAACTGTAAAGACTCCTGCCACCCCAAATAACAGGCATCAGGTGGAATAACGCTCGGCAACCCTGCCTGTACAATCGTCACTTCGGTTCCTACGGAGACCGCTTTAAACTCAACAGTGACTTCGATTTCACCAGCTAACTCTGGCATATCAAATTGGTCTGTATAGCGCAGTAAATGATTCGGCACGACTTCATGATAATCACCATGAAAAGCGTGTGTGGTTCCCGTTGAAAAATTTTGAAACGACATGCGGTACGAGCCACCTACACGCACATCCGAATGCTCCACATGGGCCGTAAATCCATGCGGTGCCATCCATTTCACCAAAGCATCTGGCTCCACAAAGGCACGATAAACGCGCTCTACAGGCGCACTAAAAACACGATGTAATCGAACAGTATTGCTCATGATGATGTCCTTGTGTCATTGTTTTCACTGAATCATCCACATGCATTCACCCTCGCTTTATCGTCCATTTTTATCACACTGAAACGTTCTAAATGAAACAGCTTTGAGACATGCGAGAAAGGTCATTGCTGTTCAATACTATAGTGAATCCTACAGATTGATCCCATCACTTTAACGCAATGCCGTGTTATGTTTTGTGAGCTGCATTTATATTGATTTTTATAAAAATATTGAAAAATCAAAATTTTACACAATTTCTCTAAAATTTAAATAATAAAAAACCCAGTTGAAAGACTGGGTTCTTATTGCTAAAGATGCAATAGTGAGACTTAGCTCAATTGTGCTTCATCTTCTTCCAGATCATCATCTTCATAGATATAAGCCATACAACCCCAGCCATCATATTCGCCCGAATGTTGTTCCGCAATTTTAATAAACCACTGCTCTAAATCAACGATATCTTCATAATCAGGTTCCATATAGACATAGACCGTGATAATCCATTCCACGCGATCTGATTCTTCATCTTGGAACAACGAAATTTTTTGCTCTTCTTTCAATAAATACAATGCACACTGTTCAGCCTGCGCTTCGTTCGAAAAGGCAATTGAATATTCGATTTCGTGCGGCACAGATAAATCATCACCATCTTGCTGCATCTGCCACAGCACATTGCCATTATCATCATCTGGAAATTGTTTAAAATCACGAGTCATTGTACTTTCCCTTATCGTTTATGAATTTTATTCTGTTGACTTAGATTAACGGATAATTGTTGCAATTTGCATTAGCGAAATCTCTTTAATCAGAAATAGACCGCCGAAGTGATCTTTCTGATAACAATTCAAATTAAACCACAACATCCATGTGGGCCTGAGTTTCTTTAAGATGTAAAACCAAAGCTGCCATTTTCAATTCTTCTAAGCGTAATTGTAGATAACTGTCGAGTACCCGTGCCTGACTAAAATGTACACCATGCGCATTGAGCAAGGTGAAATCATCCGCCAAAGCCTGCAATAGCTCACCTAAGTTTTTGGTATTTAATTGGGCTAAATACAAATCAGCACGACTATTAAACACCAATGTAAATAATTGCATCGCAGCCAAACGACGTTCTTCATCAACATAATTACAGTTTGCAGTCGATTGCTGCTCCATTGCATCAATCATTTTGCAACGTACCGCAGTCAAATTTTGCTTTGCCGCAGATTCATTCATACCATCCATCAGCTGATCTAAAATACTCTGTAAAGGCAAAAAGAACGCTGACTGATAGCCCCGTATTTTGTTGTCCAAAGCACGGTTGATGTTTTCCAAATGCTGCTGATCCAGCGCTTGGCTATATAAACCTTTTAACTCGGCACGGGCTTGTTCCTGCGTTTGTAATTTGGCTTTTTCTTGATATTTGCTCAAATACTGACGCACTTGTTCGATCTTGGCGCGAATATCATTCAACATGATATCTGCATTGGCTTTGGTGACTTCTAACAAGCCATCTGCCTGTAAAGTTCGATACTCAACATATTGTTCAATATCCACAATATGTTGATATTTCGCTACTTTATCGACTTGGATTTTTAAGCCACTGTTTTGAATGCGTAATTGACTGATTTCATAATTCAGTTCATCTTGTTGCGACTCTGTTTCAGCCAGTTTTAACCGCGCACGATCGAAGTTTTCCTGCAGTGAACGTAGGGTTTTATCATTTTTCAATTTGCGGTTATAAACAAAAAGGAGAGCCACAATTAATAGGATGATAAGGACGATTAAAGCAATATTGATCATTTGCCAATCCTCAAAATAAGCTTCAATAATTTAAGTTTATTCCCCAAAACAAACCTAATTTATAAAAATTAAAATCAATAATTTATTTCATATTAGCAGAATAAATGCAAAAAACTGTATTTATCTGACCAAATACACACTTGCACATAATTTAACTAAAATGCTGTTTTAAATCATTTTAATAAAATATTTTTATATTAAAAAAGTAATCATTCAATATTCATTAGAAAATATAATAAAACCTTAAAAATGGCGTTTATTTACTAAAAGCTACAAAGAAATTTAATATCAATCTTTCTAAATTTTTCACATACTTTATAGAGATATTTAAATTATTTATATATCCCCAGAATTGGGGATATAGTAGATTTCTTTCATAAGTCATTTTTCACTCAGCTCCAAGTTATAAATTCCAGCAATTAGATTGAATCTTAATGCTAGTCTTTTGCCTCGATTGCGATATCGCTCAGCAAGAATTTTGAAGGTTTTCA
>NZ_VOYF01000061.1:0-1857 GCF_013420775.1 Acinetobacter sp. YH01010
CAGAGTTAGAACCTCAATATTACCAGGGTGGTATTTCAAGATTGGCTCCACCGAAACTAGCGTCTCGGTTTCAAAGCCTCCCACCTATCCTACACAAGTAAGATCAAAGTTCAATGTCAAGCTGCAGTAAAGGTTCACGGGGTCTTTCCGTCTAGCCGCGGGTACACCGCATCTTCACGGCGATTTCGATTTCACTGAGCCTCTGCTGGAGACAGCGCCCCCATCATTATGCCATTCGTGCAGGTCGGAACTTACCCGACAAGGAATTTCGCTACCTTAGGACCGTTATAGTTACGGCCGCCGTTTACTGGGGCTTCGATCAAGAGCTTCGCTTACGCTAACCCCATCAATTAACCTTCCAGCACCGGGCAGGCATCACACCCTATACGTCCACTTTCGTGTTTGCAGAGTGCTATGTTTTTAATAAACAGTTGCAGGGGCCTGGTTTCTGTGGCTGCTCTCAGCTCAGGAAGCAAGTTCCATCACCAAAAGCAGCGTACCTTCTCCCGAAGTTACGGTACCATTTTGCCTAGTTCCTTCAGCAGAGTTCTCTCAAGCGCTTTGGTCTACTCGACCTGACCACCTGTGTCGGTTTCGGGTACGATTCCAGTGTAACTGAAGCTTAGAGACTTTTCCTGGAAGTATGGTATCAGCCACTTCACTGTACAAGTACAGCTTGCTGTCAGATCTCAGCATAGAGTACCCCGGATTTGCCTAAGATACATGCCTACTTCCTTTCACCTGGACAACCAACGCCAGGCTGACTTAACCTTCTCCGTCCTCTCATCGCATTACACTGAAGTATTGGAATATTAACCAATTTCCCATCGACTACGCCTCTCGGCCTCGCCTTAGGGGTCGACTCACCCAGCCCCGATTAACGTTGGACTGGAACCCTTGGTCTTTCAGCGAACGGGTTTTTCACCCGTTTTGTCGTTACTCACGTCAGCATTCGCACTTCTGATACCTCCAGCAGACTTCTCAATCCACCTTCATCGGCTTACAGAACGCTCCCCTACCACTTACACTAATGTGTAAATCCGCAGCTTCGGCATATAGTTTTAGCCCCGTTACATCTTCCGCGCAGGCCGACTCGACTAGTGAGCTATTACGCTTTCTTTAAAGGGTGGCTGCTTCTAAGCCAACCTCCTAGCTGTCTATGCCTTCCCACATCGTTTCCCACTTAACTATAATTTTGGGGCCTTAGCTGGCGGTCTGGATTGTTTTCCTCTTGACTACGGACGTTAGCACCCGCAGTCTGTCTCCCGGATAGTACTCATTGGTATTCGGAGTTTGCATCGGTTTGGTAAGTCGGGATGACCCCCTAGCCGAAACAGTGCTCTACCCCCAATGGTATTCGTCCGAGGCGCTACCTAAATAGCTTTCGGGGAGAACCAGCTATCACCGAGTTTGATTAGCCTTTCACCCCTATCCACAAGTCATCCCCTGGCTTTTCAACGACAGTGGGTTCGGTCCTCCAGTTAGTGTTACCCAACCTTCAACCTGCTCATGGATAGATCACCCGGTTTCGGGTCTACACCCAGCAACTAAACGCCCTATTAAGACTCGATTTCTCTACGGCTCCCCTAATCGGTTAACCTTGCTACTGAATGTAAGTCGCTGACCCATTATACAAAAGGTACGCAGTCACCAAACAAGTTGGCTCCCACTGCTTGTATGCATGCGGTTTCAGGATCTATTTCACTCCCCTCACAGGGGTTCTTTTCGCCTTTCCCTCACGGTACTGGTTCACTATCGGTCAGTCAGGAGTATTTAGCCTTGGAGGATGGTCCCCCCATATTCAGACAAGGTTTCACGTGCCTCGCCCTACTCGACATCATTATCTAAGCCCTTTCG
>NZ_VOYF01000062.1:0-1493 GCF_013420775.1 Acinetobacter sp. YH01010
TCTGGTCACACAACGCTGACACAAATCCTTTTGAGTGTTTGACATAGAAAGGTACTAAAAAGCCTATTACGGGGGCTTTTTTTTTGCCTGTTTCTTGAGAAACGCGGAAGCGTGCATTCTGAAAATTCTCTCCAGTAGTAACCGAGGGGGCGGAGTTGCCCCCGACTGCATGGATTCTGCTCTAAAAACCTCTTTTCCCTGATTACAAAGCCCTCTATGCTGTAATCAGGTTTTTTTTAGCCATCCCGAATGGGTGGCGACGCAATTTCAAGGAAAATTAAGCGGGCGACGCACTCGCATCCGACATCCCGACGGCTCGCGCGGGTGCGGTGCGAAAAAGGAGCAAAGCGTGTCCCGTCCACTTATTTAATAGTGGACTCTACTCCACGTGATGGAGTTTTTATAACCAATTTCGGCTTTCTTATTTTCCCCTCGCTTTCCGATTATTTCCCCCTTGGGGAATTAATCAGAACCTTAGCGAGCGAAAAATAAAAACCCGACCATATTGAATATGATCGGGTTTCGTTTTATATTCGATGCACGGTTATTAATTCCTGGCAGAATTAATAACGAAAGTTATGTGAGCTAGAACTCGACATAAGATTCAAGATAAATCCTCGTGCTGTGAAATTATTATAACTGCTCTAGGACTAAAATAAATCCCTCTTTCGTTCTTAATTGCTTCAGATAGTTAATTTCCGTCCTTTTTGTGGGTGGAAGGCTTGGTGACGCCAGCGCAAAATTGATTAAGTCTGTTACTGGGGTATCTGAACAAAGCAGACAACGGCATGAGTAGTCATAAAACGCTGATCGTGAGTATATTGGGGTAATCCCTTGCGGTGATCATTTAAAAGCGTTTATAGGCGGTTTTGGACGTGTTCAGGGGGTGACGTAAGCCCTAACCAAAACAAGCGCAGCATTACGCTGTGATGCGCTCCTGTGAAACGATGGCTCGGCTCCGTAGTGATGCTCCTTTGTTTCCGGCAATACTCCTAGGGCGTGACACGCTCTAGGGTGAGTATTGCCTGATCTTCTCCAACTCTCACCATAATGATAATTCACTACTTAGGCTTTTTATGAAAAATTTAGATTTAAATCAAATACTTCAAAATGAAAAAAACAAGTTTTTAGATGAAAAACACTTAGATTGGTATGTTGAAACTTACATCAGAAACTATCCTGAATTTCTTCAAATGGACTATCAGAAAGCTATGGATCTTGCTAAACAACACTTTCAAGATTATGAAGTATTGACACAATACATAGTTGACCTGAATAATGCCTATATCAGTGCTAAATCATATCTTGGCATTGAGTAGAAACTTTTGCTTAACAGCCATCATTGCGGGATGAAGTTTTTATTTGCTCTGGTCACACAACGCTGACACAAATCCTTTTGAGTGTTTGACATAGAAAGGTACTAAAAAGCCTATTACGGGGGCTTTTTTTTTGCCTGTTTCTTGAGAAACGCGGAAGCGTGCATTCTGAAAATT
>NZ_VOYF01000063.1:0-1476 GCF_013420775.1 Acinetobacter sp. YH01010
GTCGCGAACGTCGCCACCAGCATGGCCGACGCGCCCACTGCTTGAAGTAGACGGAAAGCGACAAAGGCCGGTGCAGTTGAAGACCAAGCTGCTCCCAGAGACGCAATGACGAAAGCCGTTGCGCCCGGCGATTAAGTTAATAAACATATTAAATCATTAATTAGTTTTTGTAGTTTAGAGAGTTTATTTCTTAGGGTTTCTATTCCTCAATTATTCCGTATCCTTCTGGTGCAGGAATCCCATGTTCCGAAGAACGACTGACTGATTCCCACTCTTTCCATGTAAATATACGTTTTTCTGCATTTTCAACAGCTAAATCATATACAAGGCTTCCCAGAACTAATCGGAGAGGCGGATTCTCACTATTAACCAGTTTCATTATAGCTTCGGCGGCTAACTTAGGATCACTATCCACCGATTCGTTTGAATATTGTTGGGCCAACTTTTCACGTAATGAATCATACTCTTTTTTCTGTGTAGTAAAACTCATTTTTAAGTATAGATTCGTCCAGTAACCTCCAGGTTCTACGATAGATACTTTTATACCAAAATGTGCAGCTTCTTGTGCTAAAGCCTCGCTAAATCCTTCTAAAGCAAATTTACTAGCGCTATAGATTCCCGACATTGGACCACTAATCAGTCCACCAATACTAGATATCTGGATAATATGACCTGATTCTTGTGCCCGCAAGTACGGCATAACAGCTTGACTTACCCATACTGTACCGAAGAAATTAGTTTCCATTTGGCTTCTAACTTCATCTTCACTAAATTCTTCAATCATTCCCATTACCATATTCCCTGCATTGTTAATGACAATATCGAGTCTTCCAAAATGTTTAATGGCAGTTTCCACTGTAGTCGAAACAGCACTTCTATCAGTAACATCAAGACTTAAAGGAAGTAACATTCCTTCAAACTGGCATTTTAACTCATTCAGTTTTTCAATATTTCTAGCAACACCAACAACCTTCTCTCCTGACTCCAATGCTTTTTTTGTGAATTCGTATCCTAGTCCACTGCTTGCACCTGTAATAAACCACACACGTGTATTTTCATTGTTATTAAATGTCATAAATAATCTCCTCCATTAATCATGTAATATTGGTATCATTCAATACCAATTTAAAACAAACAAAATAAAGAGCACAGGCAATCTGCCTATGCTCTAAATATAGAAATATAAAATTTCAACAGGATTAATCCGATTGTTGGTATCACAAATAAGCCATCAAATTCATTGATGTACCCTTTTCTACGAAGTGTCATGGGAGATCTCCCTTTAAAATAAAAAAGAGGAAGATTCCTCTCCCCCTTTTTACTATAACCGTATAATAAAGGTTTCCTATACGTATAGGAAGAATAAACGCCCTTTTCACCCAAGTCCAACAGCTTTGGACCGCAGTTGACTCTTTCGACACCCCTGCGATGCAACCCAATCCGGCTGACGGGGAGCCAGCAACGCTGAAAATTTAC
>NZ_VOYF01000064.1:0-1463 GCF_013420775.1 Acinetobacter sp. YH01010
ACCAACGAACAGCCCAAAGAATGATTTCACCTTGAAAGTGCCGACCGTGGAAGGGATTCATCTGCTGTATCTCGAAATAAATAAGATATTTAGCTTATCATGTCAGCCTATTTGCAACAGTGCCGTTGATCTTCCGTCCTTCATGCATGAGGGCCACAGTGCCATCCGGGTACTCCAGAAATGAAATGTATTGCCCAACAAGCTTATGATTCAGCTCTGTCGGTTCAAGCAGATAAATACACTTGTCATAGGTGATGGTTAGGTTCTTCGTGACCTTACGCGGTTCCTGCCAAGTGAATATATCCTCCAGCTCAGCATCAGATTCCGTTAAAGATCGATGTAAATTCTTCGAGTTTCTCGCACACTTGGCAAACTTCTGATTGAAGTGCTCAATGAAGCAGGGTAGCCATGCATTGGCTTCGGCAATTGAACTGATGCCTTCCAGACGCATCTCCTTGATCAAACGGTCTTGAAGGGTTCTATTCGCGCGTTCTACGCGACCTTTAGCCTGTGGTGAGTTGGCAAAGATAATATCAATATTTAACTCGTTCAGAATCCGCCCAAATTGCGTGATCTGGCTGTCTTTCCTGGATTTCTGATTAACTCTGAATACCGAATGTTTGTCGCTATAAAAGGCCAGAGGTTTGCCGTATTGTTCAATGTAGGCTCGGGTTGAAAGCATATAGTCGAAGGTGGTTTCCGCCTCACAGAAGCGTAGATGCAACAGCTTTCCAGTGGCATCATCGATATACACCAATAAACAGCACTTAGCAGCGCGTCCTTCGAACCAGTCATGATATGAGCCATCAATCTGGATCAGCTCACCGAAGCAATCCCGGTTATAACGTGGCTGATATGGACGTTTAAGGCGCTTGGATCGCGGAATCCAGAGGTCATTGGCCATCATCCAGCGCCGAACCGTTTCTACCGGGATATTCAGGTCAAATATGCTGCTGAGCTTCTCATGCGCCAAGGTAGGTCCAAAGCCCAGCAGATGTTCAGAAATAATGGAAAGACATTTTGATTTTAATAACTCATCATGGCGATGATGGCCAGGTTGACCACGACTGGCATGTGCCAGACCTGAAACACCGTCTTGATTGAGTTTCTGCAATAACCGGGTAATTTGACGAGTGGAAAGATTCAGGATTTCAGCAGCACGGACCTGGGTAATACGATGATCTCGAACGTCTTGCAGAACTGCAAGACGTTGAATTTCCTTGTCAGACATAGTGATCAACATCTCTAATTTATATCCAGTCCATGATGGTAAAAACCATCATAAACTAGACATTTTTATTGGTGAGAATATAGACACTTTAAATGGTTTCTAACAAGGTTACTTCACATAAGAAATTTTATGTTAAATGATTGTTAGAAATGCCCCTTGATCGAGGCATTTTCTATAAAGAATACTAAAAACTAATTAAAGCCAACCAAGTTTCAAAACAAGGCAGTTCTCA
>NZ_VOYF01000065.1:0-1319 GCF_013420775.1 Acinetobacter sp. YH01010
AATGCTTGCTCCAATGCATCGAGCACCATATCTGTATTCATCCGTGTCGATACTTTCCATCCAACAATTGCTCGTGAGAACACATCAATAATAAATGCAGTATAAACCCAGCCTGAATTTGTTTGAATATACGTAAAGTCACTCACCCACAGTTGGTCAGGATGATCAGCAGTAAAATTACGTTTTACCAAGTCATCCGCTCGTTTTTGATCATCTCGGCTACGGGTGGTTTGTTTGTTCTTACCACGCCAAACACCTTTTATACCTAGCTTTTGCATTAATCGAGCAACAGTACAGCGCGCAATAATATAGCCTTCACGTTTCAGTTTTTGCCAGACTTTACGTACACCATACCGACCTGAACTTTCCTTCCAAATTCGTTTAATCTCCTCAGCATGATGCAAGTCATGTAAATCTCGCTTTGCTCGATGTTCTGGATTTTCACAGAGATCTAGAGTCCGGTAATAGGTTGAAGGTGCGATCGGTAAAATTCTACAAATCGCCTCGACTCCGTACAGCTCTTTATTATTATGGATAAAATCCACCATTATTTGTGTGGGCGGTCGAGCTCCGCCTGGGCGAAAAAAGCGGCTGCTTTACGTAGAATTTCATTGGCGCGTTGCAGTTCTTTATTTTCGCGTTCGAGTTGTTTGATACGTTCTTGGTCTGAAAGCTGCTGTACTTTAACTGGATTTTGTTTATCTAAATATTTTTGATACCAAACACGTAGTGTTTCAGGAGTACAACCCTTGCGCAGTATACTGCTCAGGGAGCAATAGCGGTGATCGCAGCCCAATTCGATGGATAATCTTTCTCGGATTCAATCAATAATTGAACCGCTCTTTCTCTGATTTCAGGGGTATATTTTACTTTTTTCATCGGGACATTCTCTCAGAAAGCTTGGTCTCCGACAAACCCGGTACGGTTCAAAAATCTTCCATTGATTTATTTATATCTGTTAAACCAGTCGCATTATGAAATGTAATATAAGTAGAAATTTCAGTATAAATGGTCATGATCTTTTCTAAATTTGAATATCTAAGCGTCTTCATTAATCAACCTTATTGATTATTAGTTTCTTCTTTTAAAGCTCTTTGTACTGTTGCTATCCCTACTTTAAACTTTTCTGCAACACCTCTAAATGTTGAATTTTCTTCAGCCATTGCTTTTCGTATTTCAACATAGTCAACCTTCCGCTTTCTTCCCTTATATAAGCCCTTCGCTTTGGCTTTTGCAATTCCTTCCTTTTGACGCTCACGGATCATGGAGCGTTCAAACTCTGCAAATGCAGCAAGCATCTGAAACATGAGTTTATTTAT
>NZ_VOYF01000066.1:0-1168 GCF_013420775.1 Acinetobacter sp. YH01010
TACGTTGTCGGCAGCGGGCCAAAAAGGAATACGTCCATGCCCATCGAGGTGAAACCGGCTGTGAGCGCGGGTTCAAGCATATAGCCCGACAGGCGCGTATCCTTGCCGATCACGACACGATGGCGGTGGTCACCGCGACGAAAGACACGGCCAGCCGCCATGCCGACGCGCAAGGCGGTTTCCGCCGTCATCGCGCCTTCGTTGGCTTTGCCACGAATACCGTCTGTGCCGAAATATTTGCGCACCATAAGGTCGATTATCCTGTCGTCGGGTCGCCCTCAAAGGGGACATGCCTGCTGAACCGCGAATATAGAGAAATATCCCGAATGTGCAGTTAACGAATTCTTGCGGTTTCTTTCAGCGCCGCCAATACCGCCAGCCCGTCGCGCAAGGGGCGCGGCTCGTGTGTGCGGATGAAGTCAGCTCCACCTGCGGCGGCGGCAAGCTCTGCAGCGAGTGTCGCGGCCCCGACATCCCCCGGACCACGGCCTGTGAGCGCGCGCAGAAAGGATTTGCGCGAAACAGACAGAAGCACCGGCAAATCGAAGCGCAGCCGCAATTCATCGAACCGCGCCAGCACCGAGAGCGAGGTTTCGGGAGCAGCCCCCAGAAAAAACCCCATGCCGGGATCAAGGACAAGGCGGTTGCGTTTGATACCGGCACCCGTCAGCGCCGCGATGCGCGCGTCAAAGAACGCCGCAATGTGATCCATGATGTCGCCAGCGGGTGCCTCGCGCCGATCTGCCTGCCCGTCTTGCACCGAATGCATAACGACGAGTTTGGCAGATGATTTCGCCAATTGCGGATAGAACGCAGCGTCTGGAAAACCGCGAATATCATTGAGATAGGCCACACCACGCGACAAGGCATAGGCTTGCGTCGCGGGTTGATAACTGTCGAGCGAGACGGGAATGCCATCTGCCTTGAGCGCGTCCAGCACCGGCGCGATACGCGCGATTTCTGTGTCGGACGAAACAGGCGCGGCGTCGGGATTGCTGGATGCCGGACCGAGGTCGATCACATCTGCCCCCTCGGCCATCAGCTTACGCGCCTGCGCAATGGCTGCGTCTGGCGCCAGATACCGGCCTCCATCGGAGAAACTGTCCGAGGTTATGTTGACGATGCCGAAAATGATGAGCGATTTATTCATGGGGGCTTCTATAATAAT
>NZ_VOYF01000067.1:0-1130 GCF_013420775.1 Acinetobacter sp. YH01010
GCTGATACCAAGTGCCTTGGCCGCATGCCGAAAATTCAGATGCTCGGCGACGGCGATGAACTGAACAAGGGAAATGAGCGGTATCCTGCCAGACAGGATACCGACATTCACGAGGTTTCGATGGTTAGTGCGCCGCATCGGAGCGGGCCTGCTACCAGTCGTCGGTTAGACGACTGGCGACTTCTCGGTGGCAGCCCCACGGAGCCGAAGGAGCACCAGCCCCAACGAAACCAGTACCGCCATCGCCGTGGCGTAACAGATCACGGGCCACGCTGTGTCACCGTTTAAAAGTGCCACCGCCAATGTCCCGACAATGCTGACTATCAGGCTTTGAACGCAGAAGTAGAACGCGACCGCTGATCCCGCGATGTCGTCGAACTCTGCCAAAGCGCCGTTCGCGGTAACGGACACCGTGAAGACAATACCGACCGCGACAACCCACATCGGTAGGATGAAGGTGAGGAATGACGGCGAGCCGTAAAGTTCGCCGATCCCCAACAGGACCGCTCCGCAAACAAGCAACGCCATCCCACGCGCCACGCATCCTGCGATGCCCCATCTGGCGACAAAGGACTTCGCGAAACGGGTTGTCACGATCATTACAAGCGCGACAGTGGCGAAGGCAAAGCTGAATCCGATCTCGGAATATTCCGCTTGGCCTATGAGCACACGGGGAGCCGTCGAGAAGAAGACGAAGTAGGTGCCCATACCGGCGCTAAAGCCGACAGTGTAAACCCAAAAAGCCGGACTCGCGAAGATCGGCAAGACAGATCGGCGCGTCTTGACTTGATCCAGAGGGCGGGTTTCGTGCCACCTGAAACCCGCATTTAGGAGTGCGAGCATCGCCAGTATAGCCAAAGTAATGAATATCGCCTGCCATCCCAAGAACTCGCCGATCAATACTCCGGCGATAGGGCCGAGCGCAGGCACGAACGCCAGCATCGAACTGAAAAGGCCGTAGATGACGACACCCTCAGGACGGTTGGCATAAACGTCGCGAACCGTCGCGAACGTCGCCACCAGCATGGCCGACGCGCCCACTGCTTGAAGTAGACGGAAAGCGACAAAGGCCGGTGCAGTTGAAGACCAAGCTGCTCCCAGAGACGCAATGACGAAAGCCGTTGCGCCCG
>NZ_VOYF01000068.1:0-1085 GCF_013420775.1 Acinetobacter sp. YH01010
ATCTCGATAGGTATAGTAGAGTGATATCTCGATAGGTATAGTGTTTTGCAGTTTAGAGGAGATATCGCGATGCATACGCGGAAGGCAATAACGGAGGCGCTTCAAAAACTCGGAGTCCAAACCGGTGACCTCTTGATGGTGCATGCCTCACTTAAAGCGATTGGTCCGGTCGAAGGAGGAGCGGAGACGGTCGTTGCCGCGTTACGCTCCGCGGTTGGGCCGACTGGCACTGTGATGGGATACGCGTCGTGGGACCGATCACCCTACGAGGAGACTCTGAATGGCGCTCGGCTGGATGACGAAGCCCGCCGTACCTGGCTGCCGTTCGATCCCGCAACAGCCGGGACTTACCGTGGGTTCGGCCTGCTGAATCAATTTCTGGTTCAAGCCCCCGGCGCGCGGCGCAGCGCGCACCCCGATGCATCGATGGTCGCGGTTGGTCCGCTGGCTGAAACGCTGACGGAGCCTCACGAACTCGGTCACGCCTTGGGGGAAGGATCGCCCGTCGAGCGGTTCGTTCGCCTTGGCGGGAAGGCCCTGCTGTTGGGTGCGCCGCTAAACTCCGTTACCGCATTGCACTACGCCGAGGCGGTTGCCGATATCCCCAACAAACGGTGGGTGACGTATGAGATGCCGATGCTTGGAAGAGACGGTGAAGTCGCCTGGAAAACGGCATCGGATTACGATTCAAACGGCATTCTCGATTGCTTTGCTATCGAAGGAAAGCCGGATGCGGTTGAAACTATAGCAAATGCTTACGTGAAGCTCGGTCGCCATCGAGAAGGTGTCGTGGGCTTTGCTCAGTGCTACCTGTTCGACGCGCAGGACATCGTGACGTTCGGCGTCACCTATCTTGAGAAGCATTTCGGAACCACTCCGATCGTGCCTCCGCACGAGGCCGTCGAGCGCTCTTGCGAGCCTTCAGGTTAGAGGCCGTCGACAATGATAATCTGGATCAACGGACCTTTCGGCGCCGGAAAGACGACGCTCGCTAAGCGGCTGCGCGATCGGCGTTCCAAATCGCTGATCTTTGACCCCGAGGAAATCGGGTTCGTGGTGAAAGAAACGGTCCCCATGCCAGCGAG
>NZ_VOYF01000069.1:0-1067 GCF_013420775.1 Acinetobacter sp. YH01010
ACGTATAGGAAGAATAAACGCCCTTTTCACCCAAGTCCAACAGCTTTGGACCGCAGTTGACTCTTTCGACACCCCTGCGATGCAACCCAATCCGGCTGACGGGGAGCCAGCAACGCTGAAAATTTACCCTCCTCTTTCCCACTAGCGGCTCCTTTTCCGACAACCAGCACGGCGGATCCCTGCCGCGGCGCTGTGAACGCAGCATTTTGATTGGTATCGTTGGCCTTCAGGCTCGTCAGTCAAACAGACCCAGGAGCAGCTCAGCCGGTGGCGCCCGGCTTTCGGGTAACGCCCTGGTCCCGCTGGTTTCGGCTTTGTGCTTCAGGTGATCAAGGATCTGCTTGATCACTATAGGGTCTTCAATGCAGGCGATGACTTTCATGGCGCCGCCGCAGCCGCTGCAGGTCTCGATGTCGATATTGAAAACACGCTTGAGCCGTTGCGCCCATGTCATCGACGCTCGCCGTTGTGCTGGTGTTGCCGGTTCATCAGCCACCCTGACCTTGTTGCCCCTGCCCCGTTTTGCCGGCGTGACCAACGCCCGGTGCCGACTGTTGGGTGCGAACACCCCGTGGAAGCGGGTTAGGTTGACTCTGGGCTTCGGTACCAGGGCGGCCAGCCTTGCAATGAAATCCAATGGTTCGAAAATGACGTGCGTGGTGCCGTCCCGGTACGGCGTCTTGAGCTGGTAGCGCACGTTGCCGCCTCGTGTTAACGACAGCCGCTTCTCGGATACCGCCGGGCGGCTGATGTACCGGCACAGCCGTTCGAGCTTCTTGCGTTCATCGGCCCTGGCCGCCACGCCGGCGTGCAGGCTGGACCCGGCTACCTTGCCAATCCCGTCACCGAACGGATCACCACTGGTCGGCAGAGTTTGCAAAGTGAACACCTTTCGCCCCGCCTGTGAACCGACAGCGATACGGTAAGTGATCGAGTGCCCCAGCAGGGGTGTCATCGGGTCGTCATCCACCGCATCCGAGGCCAGATAGCTGTTTTCGACATCCCGTTCCAGCAGGCCTTGCCGTTCCAGATAGCGACCCACCCGGTGGGCGATGGTGTGCGTCAGC
>NZ_VOYF01000070.1:0-1040 GCF_013420775.1 Acinetobacter sp. YH01010
TGGCTTTGTTGCACAAAGCTATTCTTGAAGGCTTCTTCAGCAATATAATTTCCAGATGAAGAAGCCTGCACCTAAAATCTACCGTACAACCAATTGGTCCTCGTATAACCAAGCTTTAATCAAGCGAGGAAATATTTCAATCTGGTTTGATCCTAAGACCCAATGGTATGCACAACCACAAGGCAAGCACGGACGAAATCAAACTTATTCCGATACAGCGATTCAATGCTGTTTAATGATCAAATCTCTATTCCGTCTTTCTTTACGTATGGTCACTGGCTTTGCTCAAAGCCTGATTAAACTCTGTGGCTTGAATTGGACAGCACCAGATTACTCCACCCTCTGTAGACGACAAAAGCATATTGATATTGCGATAAGCTATCAGAAAAGTCGTGATGGGTTACACCTACTCGTCGACTCTACGGGTTTAAAATTTTTAGGTGAAGGCGAATGGAAGCGTAAGAAACATCAGCCTGAATACCGTCGGCAATGGCGTAAACTGCATATTGGTATAGATGCTGAAACACTGCAAATACGTGCCGTTCAGCTTACGACAAATAATGTCAGTGATTCACAAGTACTAAGTGATTTACTTGATCAAATCCCACCAGATGAGCGAATAGATTCTGTCTATACCGATGGGGCGTACGACACGAAGTGCTGCAGACAAGTGATTTCAGATCGTCAAGCACATGCAGTAATTCCACCCAGAAAGAATGCCAAGCCCTGGAAAGATTCTAAAATCAGTTCAATAGAACGAAATGAGTTACTTCAAACAGTTAAACATTTGGGCAGAACCCTATGGAAAAAATGGTCGGGTTATCACCGTCGCAGTTTGGTGGAAACCAAGATGCATTGCATCAAATTATTAGGAGATAAGCTGACGGCAAGACATTTTCAAAGTCAGGTCAATGAAATTCATGCGCGTGTGGCAGTTCTGAATAGATTTACGGAATTAGGTAGACCTCACACCCAAGTTGTCACTTAAATTTGAATGGATTGGGGAAAACTCAGCTTTTGAATGTTTATGCAACAAAGCC